>DAOVVL010000278.1 GCA_030637205.1 Thalassospiraceae bacterium
ATAAGGCCGACATGGAACAAGATGGTTGTTATGTCTTTTGCATCAATCCCGAAACCGGTGATCTAAAGATCGTTGCCGATGATTTCGTAAAACCCAACGGGCTTGCGTTTTCTTCTGACGAAAAAACGCTCTATATCGCCGACAGCGGCCGCAGCCACGACCCCGATGGGCCTCATCACATTCGCGCGTTCGATGTGGGTAGCGATAACACGCTCACCAATGGCCGCGTGTTTTGCGAAGTTGATCCCGGCGTGCCCGATGGCTTTCGTGTCGATGTTCACGAAAACGTCTGGACCAGTTGCGGGGACGGCGTGATCTGCTTTGCGCCGGACGGTACCAAGCTGGGCAAGATCAAGGTTCCGCAGATGGTTGCAAATATTACGTTCGGCGGGCCGAAACGAAATCGTTTGTTCATTACGGCGACCAAGTCATTGTACGCCGTATATCTCGCAACCACCGGCGCACAGGTACCCTAATTTATGACGGATCTCCCCGCTTTTATTCGCTTAAATGCTGACGATAATGTTGTCGTCGTTACTGAAAATATGGATAGCGGCGCAACCGTGTCGGGGGTCGAGTTATGTAACCCGGTGCCGACCGGGCACAAACTGGCCACGGCTTCCATTGCCAAGGGTGACGCCGTACGCAAGTACGATCAAATCATCGGCTTTGCTTCAAGCGATATTAAGCCCGGTGAACATGTTCATTCGCACAACTGCGAATACCGCTCAGACTTTGAACGCGATCCGGCGCCAGGCGTCGATGCCGTGCCGACCGATTTCGTGCCCGTTGATCAACGCGCCACTTTTGAAGGCATCGTGCGTTCAAACGGCGATGTTGGAACCCGCAACTATATCGGTGTGTTGTCGACGGTGAACTGTTCGGCCACTGTGGCGAAGATGATTGCCGCGCACTTTACGCCGGACAAGCTAAAGGCGTTTCCCAACGTTGACGGGGTGGTCGCATTTACCCACGGTACGGGCTGCGCGCTTGATCTTCAAAGTGAAGGTTATGCAATGCTGCAACGGACCTTCAACGGCTATGCGCGTCATGCCAACATGGGCGGTATTCTGGTCGTGGGGCTGGGTTGTGAATCGGCGCAAATCAATGACCTGATGGACCGCTACGACCTGGAAGACGGCGAAGCGTTCCAGCATTTGGTTATTCAGGAAAACGGCGGAACACAAAAAACCGTGGCCGCCGGCGTTGAACGCATTGAGGCGATGCTGGTTCATGCCAATGCGGTCAAACGCCAGACGGTTTCGGCAGAACATTTAACGGTGGCGCTGCAATGCGGCGGTTCTGATGGCTATTCCGGCATTACCGCGAACCCGGCTTTGGGGGCTGCGGTGGATTTGCTGGTGCGCCATGGCGGGACCGCGATCCTGGCGGAAACACCGGAAATCTACGGCGCCGAGCATCTGTTGACCCGGCGCGCGGAAACTGCCGAGGTCGCTGAAAAGCTCATCAAGCGTATCCGCTGGTGGGAAGACTACACGGCCAAGAATGACGGAACCATGGACAACAACCCAACGCCCGGAAACAAGGCCGGTGGGCTGACTACAATCCTGGAGAAGTCTTTGGGCGCGGCGGCCAAGGGCGGGACCACCAATTTGGTCGATGTGTATGAATACGCCGAACCCGTCACCAAGAAGGGTTTCGTGTTTATGGATAGCCCCGGATACGACCCGGTATCAATTACCGGCGAGGTCGCATCGGGTGCAAACCTTGTTACCTTCACCACGGGGCGCGGATCGGTGTTCGGCTACAAGCCAGCCCCATCGGTAAAACTTGCCACAAATACACAAATGTTTGAACGCATGAGCGGTGATATGGATGTCAACTGCGGCGAAATCCTGAGCGCGGGCGTAAGCGTCGAGGAAATGGGTGAGCGAATTTTCCATCTGTTGCTTGATGTGGCATCTGGTCAACCTTCGAAAAGCGAAGAACTTGGCTTTGGCGATAATGAGTTTACGCCATGGATTGTCGGCACGGTGATGTAGAAATGGATGCAGTGCTTACCCCCGATAAAACGCTTCCCGAAGACGGCTTGGCCGGAACGCTGGTCGGGCGCGCGTGGTTGCCGGGAATTGTTTCCGGGCCTTCGGTTGTGGTGTTGTGCGAAAAGGGCGTGTTCGATATTTCACGCACCCATGCCACCATGTCCGATCTTCTTTCTCAGCCCAACCCGGTTCAGGCCGTGGAATTGGCGTTGGAATACGCAAATTGCATCGGCGCTTTTGAAGAGATGCTTTTAAACACCCAGATCGAAACCCGCGACGACGACATCCCTTACTTTCTGGCTCCTATAGACCTTCAAGCGATCAAGGCCTGTGGGGTCACGTTTGCCAAAAGCATGATCGAGCGCGTGATCGAGGAAAAGGTGGGCGGTGACGCATCCGCGGCCGACGGCATTCGCCAAACCATCAATGACGAGATCGGCGGCGATATTGCAACCGTGGTGCCGGGATCTGACGATGCTGAAAAGCTGAAAGCGGCACTGATCAAGCAAGGCATGTGGTCACAATACCTGGAAGTAGGCATCGGCCCCTATGCCGAGGTCTTTACCAAATCCCAGCCCATGTCGGCGGTGGGCACCGGCAAGCAGGTGGGCCTGCATCCGCAATCGGGCTGGAACAACCCTGAACCTGAACTGGTGCTGGCGGTTAGCCCCAGCGGCGCAATCGTTGGTGCCATGTTGGGCAACGATGTGAACCTGCGCGATTTTGAAGGCCGCAGCGCGTTGTTGCTGGGCAAGGCCAAGGACAATAACGCATCGTGCGCCGTCGGCCCGTTCGTTCGTCTTTTCGACGATACATTTTCACTCGACGATGCGCGGGCCATGGACATCCGTCTGGAAATTCGCGGCGACGACGGGTTTGAGCTCAGCGATAAAAGCTCTATTTCCCAGATCAGCCGGGACGTGAGTGATCTCGTCGGCCAGACGCTAAGCGAAAATCACCAGTACCCGGATGGATTGGTGCTTTTCACCGGCACCATGTTCGCGCCCACTCAGGATCGCGATGCGCCCGGCGAAGGCTTCACCCACAAAATTGGCGATGTGGTTACCATTTCCAGCCCAAAACTGGGCGCGTTGGTCAATCGCGTCAACACAAGCAATGCAGTCACGCCCTGGTCGTTTGGCACCCGGGCGCTGATGAAAAATCTGGCCAAGCGGAAATTATTGTAATTTCGGCTTTTGGCCCAAAACACATCTGATAAGGAAAAAATAAAATGAGCATCAAGCAAAACTTCATCAACGGCGAATGGATTGACGGCGTCGATGTAAACGAAAACGTCAACCCGTCTGATCTTTCCGATATCGTTGGCGAATACGCCCGTGGCGATGAAAGCCATGCAACTAATGCCATTGCTGCTGCGAAAGCAGCATTTCCCGCATGGTCGCGTTCCGGTATTCAGCAGCGTGCAGATATCCTCGATGCCATCGGCATG
>DAOVVL010000339.1 GCA_030637205.1 Thalassospiraceae bacterium
AATGCCTTTGGCTTGTTCGTTTTCCATCACCAGCGACACGTGTTCCAAAAACGCGCCCAGCGTGTCAAACGCTTCAAGGCCAACCACCAGTTCCTTCAGGTTATCAATGCGCCCCGGGGCCTCGATGGATTTGTCGAGCTTCCAGTTATCAATTATGCCAGCCTCGTTGAGGATCAGATTGCATAGTTCGGCCGGCGGTTTATCAAGGCTCAGCGCCCGCCAGTTTGAAAAATCACGCATCAAATTGGCCAGCGTTTTTCTGACCGCCGGGCGCAGCTCGTCGGTAGAAATCAGTTCATCCACGGCGGCGGTCAACGGTATGGACCGTGCGCGTGCATGAACATGAACGCTCTGCATGGCCATATCGCCAACACCGCGTTTGGGAAAATTGACAATGCGTTCAAACGCCAGATCATCATCGGGCTGCGCGACCACACGCAAATACGCCACCGCATCGCGAATTTCGCGGCGTTCGTAAAAGCGCAAACCGCCGATCACCTGATATGGAATGCCCAGCGTGATCAGGCGTTCTTCAAATTCACGGGTCTGGGCCGATGTGCGCACCAGCACCGCCATGGTTGAAAGGCTTTCTTTCTTGCGGTGGCGGGCTTCGATCTCGTCGCCGACAAAGCGCGCTTCTTCAGCTGAATCCCACACGCCCATCACGCGAACTTTTTCGCCTTCGTCAAGTTCGGTCCATAATGTTTTACCAAGGCGGCCTTCGTTGTTGGTAATCAGCTCAGAGGCTGCCGCCAGAATATGCGGGGTGGAGCGATAGTTACGTTCCAGCCTGACCACCTTTGCCCCCGGAAAATCTTTCTCAAAACGTAAAATGTTTCCGACCTCGGCACCGCGCCACGAATAAATGGACTGGTCATCATCGCCCACACAACAAATGTTGGCGTGAGTTTGCGCCAGCAAGCGCAGCCACAAATACTGGGCCACGTTGGTGTCCTGGTATTCGTCCACCAGAATATATCTGAACCGTTGTTGGTAGCCTGCGAGCACGTCCGGGTGCTTTTGCAACAAGCCCACCGCCAGCATCAACAAATCGCCAAAGTCGGTCGCGTTCAGTTGCAACAAACGCGCCTGATAATCGACGTACACATCCAGCGCATCGCCGCCCACCGCGTCCATGACTTCGCCTTCGGGAACCCGGTCCGGTTCCAGTGCGCGGTCTTTCCATTTCTGGATCTCGTTCAAAAAGGTGCGCGGCGGAAAACGTTTGGCATCAATACCGCGCAATTCAAGGATCTGCTTGATGACGCGCAGCTGGTCGTCGGTATCCAAAATGGTGAAGTTGGACTTCAGGCCCACCCGTTCGGCGTTGCGCCTGAGAATTCTGGCCGACAACGCATGAAAAGTGCCGACCCACCAACCCTCGACCGAGGTTTCCAGCATACCGCCGACGCGTTCCTGCATTTCACGCGCCGCCTTGTTGGTAAACGTCACCGCCAGCAGTTCACCGGGCCGCGCCTTTTGTTGTTTAAGAATATGCGCCAGACGCGTGGTCAGCACGCGGGTTTTGCCGGTGCCCGCACCCGCCAGCACCAACACCGGGCCGTCGATGGTTTCGACCGCTTCCAGCTGGGCATCATTGAGGCCGCTGAGGTGGCGGGCAGGCTGATCGGCGCCAGCCCCGGGGCCTGCTTGTGGGGCCGCGTCAGTTTCGCCATCGGTGATTTCAAAGGGGTCGTTCATGGTGGGTCTTATATAGCACGGCCTGTGCCCAGCGCCAGAAGCGGGTTGATATTTGGCCTAAACGTCGTGCTCTTCGTGGCGGCTTTCCAAGAGCGCACGGTTATAGGCCGCGATCACGCTGCGTTCCTCAACCGCTCCTTCAAAGTGCAGCGATTCGCTGTCATGGACCACGGCGATCAGGTGTTCGCCGCAATCGCCCATCAGCTTCATGGCCCTTTCCAGATTATCGTCAGGCACCAGCACCGGCGGGTGCCGGCGCGCCACGTCGCCGGCATTGATTAAATGATCCAGTTCGGGATCGAACGCGGTCTCGCTTAAATCCGCCAACGTAATGGTGCCGATCAAGTGACCATCATCGCCAACCACAAACAGCTCGCCGGTGAGCGAGCGTTGCAAACGGTTGCGCAGTTCCGCCAGCGCCACCCCCGGCGATACGGTTTCAACTGCTCGCTTCATCACATCGCCGACCCGCCCGGCACGCAGCAGGCCACTTTCAAACCCGCCCTTCAAATCCAGCCCACGGCGTTCCAGTTGGGCGGTAAAGAACGTGCGCCCGTGAATGGCGCGGAACACCCCGGTTGAAACCACGACGGCCAGCATCACGCCCAGCGTCAGCTCATAATCGCTGGTCATCTCAAAAATGATCAGCGCCGTTGAAATGGGCGCGCCCAGCACGGCGGCTGCCACAGCCGCCATGCCAACCAGCGCATAGGCCCCGGTTGCGGCGTCCAGCGAAGGAAACAGATCGGTGATCAAAATCCCGAACGCGCCACCCAGCACCGCGCCGATCACCAGTGCCGGTGAAAATACCCCGCCGCCAAAGCCAAAGCCCAGCGAGATCGCGGTGGCCAAGACCTTGGCCAGTAAAATCGCCA
>DAOVVL010000190.1 GCA_030637205.1 Thalassospiraceae bacterium
AATCTGCCATAGCGCTCAGGGTTCCGCACCCAGCCACGCTTCGGCGTCTTCCATGGTTTTGAAGACGTTGTAGGTATAGGGCGTGTCGGTCATGCGCCCGACCTCAATAAACAGCTTGGCCAGAATATATCGTGACGTGTTGTCGCCGGTAACCAACGCGATCTTGCCCACGCGTGTGTCGAACTTGCGAAGTTCCGTTGAGATTTCCAGAATTTCCGTGGCACCGACGTTGACCTTTTCGATCCCTCGATAATCCACCAATGTATTGAAGGTGGGGTCAAACCCCTCGGCCGTCATGATCAGGCGTGCTGTTTCAAGTGCGTTTTCGCGGTTCAGTTCGCCCGTCTGGACAAAGCTGATGCGCCGTTTATCGGGATCTATGGAAAGCGTCACGTTTTCTGGGATCGAATCTGCCATGGATTTAATCTATGCCACCAACACATCGGTCACCAGCTTGACCCCGACGTAGCCCAGGGTGAGCAGCAAATAAGCCAGCAATACCAAGCGTGTAGCGCGCCGTCCGCGCATTCCGGTCTTGTGATGGGCATACAAAAGGCCACCAATCATGGCAAAGGCGGCAATGCTCAAGATCGTTTTGTGGTCGAACTCAAGAACCCGGCCGGTTTCCATGTACTGGGTTCCCATGCCCGTCACCAGCCCTGCCCCCAGCACCGTTTCGCCCCAGCCCAACAAGCGCACCGTCATGGCCTCGCTGTCGGTGACCGATGGCAGCATATGGGTCAGCCGGTTGGGGCGTTTCAGCTTCAACGCGCGTTCCTGCAAAAACGCCGCCAGCGCCGCCACGGCAGCCACCGTCACCAGCCCGTAAGTCGCCACCGAAACCACAATATGCACCCGCACCCAGGCACTTGACCCGGTGGGCGAAAGCCCCGCTTCGGCGCCTTGCTGCCAGAATACGGTGGCAATCAGGCCCATCATCAGCATGTAGGGTGAAATGATCGGGGTCAGGCGCCAGGCATCGCGCATGGTGGCGCAGATTACCGCAAACAGGCTCATCGATACCGCCACCGTGACCCACAGCGTGATCGAAAGGCCGCTTTTCCACACCCCTGACATGGCGTAGCCCGCCCACAGGAACGGCCCTGCCCATGCCAGCGCCAGCACCAGCCAGAACACCGCATCGCGCGCCGATTTTTCAGCGCGCAACGGAAGCGCCGCCGCGGGCAGCAAGGCGGTCAGGGCAAGCAGGTTGAAAATCAGGTTCGGGTCCATGGGTGCTCCGGGTCGGTCCCGGTCGGTCCGGGTTTTTGTTTTTTGTAACGGGCTGTTTGTGGAAACTAAGCCCCTTGGCGAATTTGGGCAAGGTGGTACGCTCAATCAGGATTTAATCAGTTGATTCGCTTAAACCAGAGGAATGAATGACAGGTTGCCTGGCTTTGATCGTCGCCGCCGGACGCGGACAGCGTTTTGGCGCCGATGTGCCAAAACAATATGCCCCCCTGGGCCCGGCCACCGTGCTGGGCATGACGGCGCGCGCGTTTTTGGCCCACCCCGGCATTGATGGTGTGCGCTGCGTCATCCACGAAGACGACCGTGACCTTTATGCGCGCTCAGTCGAAGGCCTGAACCTGCTGGAACCTGTCGTGGGCGGGGCAACGCGCCAGCAATCGGTATTGAGCGGCCTTGAAAGCCTATCAGAACTGAACCCTCAAAAAATTCTGATCCACGACGCGGCGCGGCCTTTCGTTTCAAGCCAGATCATTGACGACGTTATCGCGGCGCTGGACGACCAGCCCGGCGCCATTCCTGCCGTGGCGGTTAGCGATACCCTGAAACACTGTGAAGACGGTCGTATTCAGGCAACCGTGTCGCGCGATGCGCTGTATCGCGCCCAGACCCCGCAGGGTTTTCGCTACCGCGAAATACTCGAAGCCCATCACCGTTATTGTGATCGTGAAATGACGGACGATGCGCAACTTTTTGAAGAAGCCGGCATTGCGGTTGCTGAGATCGCAGGAGAAGAAGGAAATTTCAAGATCACCACCGCTGAAGATCACGCACGGGCGCAAATGATGTTTGGCGCCACAGATATTCGCACCGGTTTTGGTTACGATGTTCATCGACTGGTAGATGGCGACGCTATAACGCTGTGTGGCGTCACCATCCAATCGAATCGCGCATTGAAAGGCCATTCCGATGCAGACGTGGCGTTGCATGCGTTATGCGATGCGCTGTTAGGGGCGATGGGCGAAGGCGATATCGGCAGCCATTTCCCGCCCGGCGATGCGCGCTGGCAAAATGCGCCGTCAGCGATTTTTGTCGAACACGCCATTGCGTTGCTGGTTGGGCGTGGCGGTCGATTGATCAATGCTGATATTACCATCGTATGTGAGGCCCCAAAAATTGGCCCCCACCGTGAGGAAATGTGCCTAAAAATGGCGGAAATCTTAGGTGTTGAGCGCCACCGGGTATCGCTAAAAGCCACCACAACCGAAGGCCTGGGGGCAACCGGGCGTGGCGAGGGCATCGCGGCGCAGGCTGTGGTCAGTCTGGCGTTGCCCAACCCGGCCTAAATAGTGCAAATATAAGGTGTTTTCTGACCAAACCTTCGTCTAGAATTGTGAGAGCATCAGACCAAAGTACTTTGGTACTTTTGGTTTCGTATGCATATGGGGAAATGTTCTAATATGGCTGACAAGCTAGACCTTACTGACATTGATGTTCTGCTGATCGATCCTGATCCAACATCGCGCCACACCATCCGCAATATCCTGGCCGATAATGGCTTCAGGCATATCACGGTCGGAACTTCCATGGCCGATATGGTGGCGGCGCTTGAGGAAAGCGATCGCGATCTGTTGATTGCAAATAACGATATTTCAGACGGCAGTCTTGAAGATTTTGTGCACAAGCTTCGCCACTACGAAACCGAATTCAATCCCTTTCTTCCGATCATTGCGACGGCCTGGACGCCGACCACTGATGTTGTGCAATCCATCGTGCAATCGGGTGTAGATCACATCGTCAGTAAGCCCCTTTCGGCCGAACAACTGATGAAACGCATCAAGGTTCTGGCAAAATCGCGCAAACAGTTTGTCGTGACCAGCGAGTATATTGGACCGGACCGACGTAAAAAGGACGATGACCGCGAAAGCTCCATCGTGCCTGTGGATGTGCCCAATACACTGGGCATGAAGGCCACTGGCACCAAAGCAATGAACGTCGACGATCTTCAGGAAGAAATCGACACCTGCATCAAGCGGGTCAACATCCAGAAGCTTGATCGCAACGCCCAACAGGTTGTTTATCTGGTGGACCGCATCATTCCAGGACTTGGAAACGGCGCGCCCGATGAAACAACCACCCGTTCGCTGGATCGTTTGTTGTATGTGGCCGAAGACATATCCCGGCGCATGACTGACACGCCCTATGCCCACGTTTCCGATCTGTGCAACACCATGATCGATGTCACCAAACGCATCATTGAATCAAATGGCGAGCCAGCGTCGCAGGATGTAGAATTGCTCAAGCCCGTTTCCATGGCCATTGAGACCGGATTTGCCGAATGTGATGGTAAAACCCAGCGCATGGCCCGCGAAATCAGTCGCACGGTTGAAAAAAGCCAGCCCAAAGACGCGGTTCACTGATTTTTCAAGCCGTTTGTTCTGCAATCCATTTCAGAAAATCATCGTTGCCGCCTTCGATGTCCAGCGCAACCACACACGGGCAGTCATGGCTGTGCAGCGATGTGATCTTGTGGGTCAGGGCATCTAACTTGGCCGCTTGGGTTTTAAAGATGACGACCGCCTCGTTTTCTGATTGAACCGCCCCGTCCCACCAATAATAGGATTTCATGGCGTCGATGACGTTTGCGCACGCAGCCAACCGGGCCTCGACGCACAAACGCGCCAGATTTTGTGCTTCAGCGGCGTTGGTGGCGGTGACATATACCAGTTGCAGGGCCATGGGTTTAGAACTCCGACAGTGGGAATGGGTCGCGTACTTGGCATCGCACCCAACGTACCCTAACATACGGGTAGTGGCGGGTCAGGCATCGCCACAGGAGCAAGCGAACCGATCATGGAAACACCACAAAACCAAGGCGAAATGGCACTTGATGCGGCCAAGCCCAAGGGTAAGCCTAAAAAGCACAGCCCCTCGCAGGCGCAACGCGAATGGCTAAAGCGCGGCCTGAAACAGGCCGGTGGCAAGTTGCCGCTGTTTGATGAACTCGGCCAGCGCATATCTGAACGAACGGTGCGCAGCTGCCTCGAAAACGGCTGGGCAGAGCCCTGGTTTTCCAACCCCATCAAGCCCGACTGGCTGGTTTGCAAGCTGACCGATAGTGGCCGCAAGGCGCTGGGCTAAACGTTTCAACCTTGTCAATCTTGGCCACCATAACGAAGACGTGACGGTTCGCGCGCTGATAACTGCAAATCCAGTTTTTTCATTTAAAAAGCGTAATAAAACAGGTCATTTCGCCTGCGTATGTAGTTAATTTCGCAAGCGAGACAGTCCATGCGCTTGAATTTATTTCGCGCTGCCTGTTAAGAACGGTCCGTAAGCTGTTGTGTCTTATAGCTTTATTTATTCGACCGGGGTAACGTCAACATACCCCTGTTCAATCGCATAGCGCAGCGCCTCAAACGCGGCGCGGGCTTCTTCGTACATTTCACGATGGGTTTTCAGGGCCTGGATTTCTTTGTGATCGGGC
>DAOVVL010000251.1 GCA_030637205.1 Thalassospiraceae bacterium
CAATGGTTTCAGCCGGCACGATGGTAATTTCGTTTTTTTGCAAATGGCGGATCAGCTGGGGCGCGTTTTCGGCACCAAGAACGACAACCTCAAACGCCAGTTTTTCTTTTGATGACTGAATGGTATGGCCCGCCATTGAAAGCCCGCCCGCGATTAACAACGGCCCCAACAGCGGATAGATCACTGCGAGTAATAATGATCGGCGATCGCGAAAATTATCGCGTACTTCTTTTCTGAAAACGCTGATCAGGCGCGTGTACCAGCCGTTGGTATCTTTGTAGGCCGGGTATTTGGGCGTGCTCATGCGGCGTCCCCCCGGTTTTGAAACAGGGTGCGCACAAAAACTTCTTCCAGATCATCGGTGCCGGTTTGTTGGCGCAATTCATCGGGCGTACCTGTTGCCACGACGCGGCCCTCGGAAACAATAATCAGGTCATCGCACAGTGCGGACACCTCGCTCATAATGTGGCTGGATATAAGAATACAATGCCCGGCATCGCGCATTTCGCGGATCAGGGTGCGCACCGCGCGCGAACTCATCACATCAAGGCCATTGGTCGGTTCATCCAAAATCAGGTTATGCGGGCGATGCACCAGCGCGCGACCCAATGCCACTTTTAATTCCTGCCCGCGTGAATACCCCTTGGCGGCGCGGTCGGCAAAATCAGCCATACCAAGGCGTTCGACCAGATCATCAATGTCGCGTTCCAGCTCAGCCCCACTGGCGCCGTGCAGTTCACCGAAATAACGAATGTGTTCGCGTCCGCTCAGGCGTGGATACAAACCGCGCACATCGGGCAGCACCCCAAGTGCGCGTTGGGCCAACATGCGCGCCGCGCCCACATCAATGCCATCGACCCGGGCCGTGCCTTCGTCGGCATGCAAAAGCCCGTAAACAATACGAAACGCGGTGGTCTTGCCCGCCCCGTTGGGACCGATCAGGCCGGTCACGCGACCATCGAGGGCTTTCAGTGTCAGGCCGTCCAGGGCCACCACACGCGATGGCCCGGTGCCGAACGTTTTTTTCAGGTTTTGCATCTCGATCATGGATTTGAGCCTATCACAAGGCTCGTTGGTGCGAAGGGTGTTTCAATGTTTCCGGGGGGTTAAGTCAAAGTTATGGGATCATCCGGGGGCCGTTCCCATATCCAGACTAGAGCGTTCTACCGCTCGCCCAAACATTAAGGGAGACCCCAATGGCAACCATTCTGTTGATCGATGACGACCCCGACATGTTCGCCCTGTTTAACAAGGTGCTGACCGTCACTGGCCATCGTGTGGAATGGGCGCGAAACGGCATCGAAGGTGTTGAGGTCCTGGCCGAACTGAAACCTGATCTTGCGATCATAGATCTGAACCTTCCGTTTTTAGATGGCTTTGGCGTGTTGAAATCGATGCGAAATGATCCACATACCAAGGACACCCCGGCGATTGTGCTTTCCGTACACGACGAAGGCAGCAACCGCGACGAAGCGTACCAACACGGGGCCAGCGCGTTTGTCGCCAAACCCATCGACGTTGCAAAGTTCCTCAGCCTTGTAAAAAATTCGTTTAATCCCGCCGCCTGAAAATCAGCTCAGCTAAGTTAACGCGATGGATCGGGCAAGCGCATCAACAGCGCCCCGCCAACCACAAAAAATACCAAAATAGTTGCCATGCCCCAACGCTGGCTGCCAAATGCCACCGTCAACCAACCCAGCAACGCCGGCCCCATGAAGGCCGTGGCCTTTCCCGAAAGCGCATACAGGCCGAACATTTCGCTTTCCATGTGTTTGGGCACCAGGTGCGCCATGTAGGTTCTGCTGGCGGCTTGCGCGGGGCCAACAAAAAATCCCAACGGCATGGCAAAAATCCAGAACATCATCTTGGTATCGACAACCAGCAATGCCGTGCCCAGTGCACTTAGACCCACCAGTGCGATCAGCACGGTTTTTTTAGGCCCGATCCAGTCATCGACCCAGCCAAATGCCGCCGCCCCCAGACCGGCGGTCACGTTAATGCCGATGCCAAAAATAATCAGTTCGGAAAAGTCCATGCCAAATGTTCCGGCGGCGTAAATACCGCCAAAGGCAAACAGTGTATTGATGCCGTCGGTATAAATCATCCGTGCCAACAGGAACTTTGCAAGATGTGTGTACTGGCGAACGTTTTTTAAAGTTTGCCACAAGGTTTTCAAACCATCGCGCACCGCGCGCGCAAACCCAACCCCGGTGCCTTCAGCTTCGGGGGTGAAGATAAAAATCGGAAACGAAAAAACAAACATCCACAGCGCGGTCAGCAAGGCCGTGGCACGAATGTTCATCTGGTCGTCCTTGGGGATTGAAAACCACGGGGTATCGGTTTGCACCAATGCGACCAACGCCAGCGCCAAACAGCTTAAACCCCCCACATAACCCAGCCCCCACGCCCAGCCGGAAATACGCCCGAGTATTTTCTTGGGCGCCAGTGATGGCAACATGGCGTTGTAAAATACCACGCCCATTTCAAAACAAAAATTGGCGATGGCGACCATCACCAGCGCAAAAGTCACCCAGCGCGCGTTCGGCTCGACAAACCACAACAATGCGGTGGCCCCGACACAGCCATAGGTAAACATGGCCAGCCACGGTTTGCGCCGTCCACCAAGATCGGCAACCGCGCCCATCACGGGGCCTAAAATTGCAACCGCCAGCGCCGATATGGAAATGGCCAGTGCCCAGTCCGCCGTTCCCTGAACCGGATCAGATGCCACCGCCTTGGTAAAATAGGCTGCAAAGACAAACGTAATGATGACGGTGGGAAACGCCGAGTTGGCCCAATCGTACATGGCCCAGCCGATGCGCGCGCGGCGAACCGCGCGGATCACTTCAGGGGATGCGCGCTGTATCTCGGCCCCGTTGTTAGCCATTAGCGTTTACTTTTTTTAGATGGGCTTTCTTCAGCCAGCGCACGTAACGACTGGCTGGCGACCGCGATCATGGAAATGTCATTGATGTCACCGGCGCGCAATTCGGCAAGCAACTGGTCGGTGCGATCGACGGCCGGTCTGTGCACGGCTTCCCATTGGGGTATAGCGACCTTGGCCACACAGCTGCCATTGGACGCATCCAGCACCTGATGGGTGATGCTGGCCTGTAGTTTGAACAGGTCTTCGATCAGTGCCGAGACGGCCAGTTTTTGCCAATGGTTTTGCTCTTCCAGCCCTTCACAGGCGGCCCGCAAGCGGCCAAGGCGGAACCGTGCGCCGACCTCGAAATAAAGCCGCGCCACCTTGGTCACGTCTAACTTGTTGGTTTGTGCCAAACGCACAATATCAAAGCCCGAGGACATATTAATAAGGCCGGAGATGGCCAGCGCCAGCGGCTTGGGCACGCCATCGGCGGTATAAACGGCGGCGCGTTTTTCCAGGTCTTCACGGTAGTACGCCGGGATGGCCGCGTTCAGGCCCTTGGCCAGCTTGGCGATATCGCCCTGGTATGCGGCGACTTGTTGCTTAACCGTTACAAGTTCGCCGTTTCTGAGCAACCAGATGGTGGTGCGATCCAAAAAGCGGTTGATGTCGTGCAACATGGCGGTCTGCACACTTGCCGGCACTTTGTTATCCAGTGCTTCGATCTGTCGCCACAATTCGCGCAGCAAAAACGATGCGCGCGCAACAATAAAGGCTGCCGCAATTTCCGCCGCACCCATGCCGGTTTTTTCCTGCAGCTGGGTCACAAACGTTCCGCCGACACGGTTGATCATGGAATTGGTCACACACGTTGCGATGATTTCACGGCGCAGACGATGTGA
>DAOVVL010000123.1 GCA_030637205.1 Thalassospiraceae bacterium
AGGCGCCACGCACAGCTTCGCCGATGCGCTGCTTGATGCAACGCTACTGACGTTGTTTTCTGCCCCGCCTTTATTCTATTGGGTGATTCGTCCATACGCTCGTGAACATATGGAAATAGAAAACGCGGAAAACAAAGCGCACAACCAAACCGATCAGATCCTTTCACAGGTTTCAGGCGCTGTGGTCGATGGCATCACCACCACAGGTGAAAAGGGAAATATTCAGGTTTTCAATCCGGCCGCAGAAGAAATATTTGGCTATACAGCATCCGAAGTGATCGGGAATAACCTTTCCATGTTGATGGCTCGCGAAGATTCCCAGCGACATGACGGCTATATGCAACGTTATTCCGATACCGGAAAGGCCAAGATCATCGGCAAGGGCCGGATAGTGAAGGGCCAGCGCAAAGATGGTTCAACCTTTCCGATGGATCTGGCCATCAGTGAAATCGAAATTGAGGGAAACCGGATATATACGGGCATCATCCGCGATATTACGGAGAGGCAAAAAGCCGAACGCGAGATTATCGAAGCCAAGGAAGCGGCCGAACGCGCCAGCACCGTTAAATCGGAATTCATGGCCAATATGTCTCACGAGCTGCGCACACCGCTAAATGCCATCATCGGGTTTTCCGAAATTACGCGATCTGAAATTTTTGGGCCCCTGGGCAATGAAAAGTACAAGGAATACCTTTGCGATATTCAGGATTCAGCCCGCCACCTTCTGGACCTGATCAACGACATCCTTGACCTGACCCGCATCGAGGTCGGCAAGTTTGAATTGCAGGAAGAAACTTTTTCAGTGCCGGAACTTATCAGCGGGACGCTTCCATTTGTCGATACCTCCACCGTTTACCTGACCAAGGAAATTGCTGACGACATGCCCATGCTGCATGCCGATAAACGCCGCGTTAAACAGATGGTTCTCAATCTGCTTTCCAACTCCGTAAAATTCAGCGAAGACGGCGCAAACGTGACCGTGCGGGCACATGTGAACGATGAACGCGCCATCGTCTTGCAGGTTCAAGATACCGGCATCGGTATGACTGCCGAAGAGATCGAGATTGCCCTCACCCCGTTTGAGCAGATCGATACCGGCCTATCGCGCAAATACGACGGGGCAGGCCTGGGCTTGCCGCTGGTCAACCGAATGGCCGAAATGAACGATGCCCAACTGGAAGTTCAAAGCGTTCCGGGTGAAGGCACCACGGTATCTATCACTTTCCCTGCAAGTCGATCCATCGAATCAGCGCCCACTGATTAGGACCGATTCCTTGATTCTCAATTGGGCCTTCTTCGCAAAATCACCGATAAACCCTGCCAAGAGCCCATATACGTCAGAAATCGCCTAAAATAGCCAGAAATAGCCGGAAATCGCCAAAACTCGGGGGTTTCGGGTGTTGACAGCAGGGGGTGGGCATTTTATGTTCCGCGCCTCAAGGCAGGTTCAAACATCTGCCGTATTGGAATTTTCAGGGCCATAGGGCTTTGTTTGTAATAGGCTTTGCGTTTAAGGATCTTGCGTTATGAAGGTTAGAAATTCTCTGAAATCGGCTAAAACCCGCGACAAAAACTGCGTCATTGTGCGTCGTAAAGGCCGCGTATACGTAATCAACAAGCGCAACCCACGCTTTAAGGCTCGTCAGGGTTAAACCACAGGCAGACGGCTATTGGCCCTGCTGGCTGGCGTTTGGCAGCGTTGATACATATAACGCATTAAAATTTGTGGAAATCCGCGCCAATGGCGCGGTTTTTTCTTGGCGATATCCCTTCGATAGCATTACATAATTGCCACCCCAGGTGACGCCGTGATCAAGGCGCGCATTTCAAAAAGAGAGGCCCCGGCATGAAGATGCCTGCCCCCAACCCAGACGTTCTGAGCCGTCGATCGGAAACCATTGAAAAGCTTCGCCAGATCGTTCCCGGCGAAGGCGTGATTGTGGATGAAGAAGAGCTGCGCGCATATGAATGTGATGGCCT
Organism: Thalassospiraceae bacterium; assembly: GCA_030637205.1. Taxonomy (GTDB): domain Bacteria; phylum Pseudomonadota; class Alphaproteobacteria; order Rhodospirillales; family Magnetovibrionaceae; genus DAOVVL01. Next base: position 1,981 of record DAOVVL010000123.1, read on the forward strand.
GATGGCGTATCGCCAGTTGCCGATGGTGGTGGTGTTGCCCCAAACCACCGAACAAATTTCCAAAGTTCTTCAATATTGCAATGCCAACGACGTCAAAATCGTTCCGCGTGGCGCGGGAACCGGTCTTTCCGGGGGTGCGTTACCGCTGGCCGATGGCGTGACCATTGGCCTTGGCAAGTTCAACCGCATCCTTGAAGTCGATTTTGAAAACCGTTGTATTGTGGCCCAGCCCGGCGTGACCAATATGGCGATCACCCAGGCGGTCGAGGACCAAGGCTTTTATTATGCGCCCGATCCGTCGTCGCGCATTGCGTGTTCCATCGGCGGTAATGTTGCGGAAAATGCCGGCGGGATGCATTGCCTGAAATACGGCCTGACCACCAACAACCTGCTGGGCCTTGAAATGGTCTTGATGTCGGGCGAGGTGGTGCGCCTTGGCGGCAAACATCTCGATGCCGGTCATTATGACCTGATGGGCGTCGTCACCGGGTCCGAAGGTCTGCTCGGCGTGATTACCGAGGTCACCGTGCGCATCCTGCAAAGGCCCGCGGTTCAGCGTGCCGTATTATTGGGCTTTGATTCCATCGAACAAGGCGGCGATTGTGTGGCCGACATTATTGCCGGCGGCATTGTGCCCGGCGCCATGGAAATGATGGACCGCATGGCCATCGATGCCATGGAACGGTTTGTGCATTCCGGTTATCCGCTGGATGTGGAATCGCTGTTGATAGTTGAGCTGGATGGCCCCGAAGCCGAAGTCGATTACCTGTTGGAACGGGTCGGAAAAATTGCCAAGGATGCGGGTTCCACCTTTATGCGCATCAGCGAAAACGAAGCCGAGCGCCAGATGTTCTGGCAGGGTCGCATGTCGGCGTTTCCGTCGGTCGGGCGCATTTCACCTGATTACCTGACCATGGATGGCACCATTCCGCGCCACCGCCTGCCTGAAGTGCTGGCAGAAATGACCAAGATGTCTGAAACCTACGGCCTTCGCGTTGCCAACGTGTTTCATGCCGGCGACGGCAACCTGCACCCGTTGATCCTGTTTGATGCCAACAAACAGGGTGAGTTGGAAAAGGCCGAAACCTTTGGTGCGGAAATCCTTAAATTGTGCGTGCGGGTCGGCGGTGTGTTATCGGGTGAACATGGCATCGGCGTTGAAAAGCGCGACCTGATGGTGGAAATGTTCAGCGAGGCCGACCTTGACCAGCAACAACGTCTTAAATGCGCGTTTGATCCCGAAGGCCTGTTGAACCCCGGCAAGGTCTATCCCACCCTTAAACGTTGTGCCGAAATGGGCTGGATGCATGTGAAGGCGGACAAGCTACCGTTTTCAGACATCCCCAGGTTCTAGGCTCATGGCACAAATTCTTAACCCCACCGATGAAGCTGAGCTTCGCGAATTAATTGCCAGCGCCAATAGCGCCAATACGCCGCTTGAAATTATTGGCCACGCCACCAAACGTGGTCTCGGCCATCCGGTGGCAGCAGATGTCAGCGTAGACATGCAGGCTTTTTCCGCCATCACGTTGTACGAGCCCGAAGAACTGGTGCTTTCAGCCAAGGCCGGCACACCGATTTCCGAGATCAGCTCTGCCTTGGGCGCGCAAAACCAGATGCTGGCGTTCGAGCCGTGGGATCCGGCGTTCCTGCTGGGCCAAAAGCCCGCCAGCGGCACCATTGGCGGCACCTTCATGGCAGGTTTAGCCGGACCCCGCAGGCCCGGTGCCGGGGCCGCGCGCGATAACCTGTTGGGTGTGAACGCAATTAATGGGCAGGGCGAAATTTTCAAGACCGGCGGGCGCGTGGTCAAGAATGTCAGCGGCTTTGATCTGCCAAAACTGATCGCCGGATCGTTCGGAACCTTGGCCATTGCGACCGAGTTGACGTTCAAGGTGCTGCCGCGTCCTGAAAAGGCCAGAACCCTGTTGATCTTCGGCCTCAACGCGCTTGAAGGCGGGCGTGCCATGCGCATTGCGCTGACCAGTCCCCACGAAGTATCCGCCACGGCGCATCTTCCCCAAAGTGCGGCAGCACTTGCCCAGGTTGAGTTCGTAAGAGGTGCCGGCACATCGGTGACGGCGATCCGGGTTGAAGGCCCGGGACCGTCGGTAAGTGTGCGTATCAAGGCGCTACGTGAACTGCTGTCAACATTTGGTGATATTGAAGAACTGCACACCGAAAATTCGATCCGCCTGTGGAGCGAAATTCGCGATGTTCAGGTGCTGACCCACAACCCCGATAAACAAGTGTGGCGAATTTCAGTGGCACCCACCGATGGCCCGCGACTGGCGAATTGGGCAGAAAGTAATATAGGCGCCGACGCACTTCTCGATTGGGGCGGCGGGCTGTTGTGGTTGGCGCTGGATGCAACGCCCGATGCCCATGCAAGCGATGTGCGCGGTGCCATTTCCAGCCTTGGCGGTCATGCCACGTTGGTGCGCGCCACTGCAGATGTTCGCGCACGCGTTGATGTGTTCCAACCTTTTGTCGGTGCACTGGCCGGGCTGACAGCGCGCGTCAAGTATGCTTTTGATCCAAATGGCATTTTAAATCCGGGGCGGATGGCGCACCAAGACCGCGCAGGGGGCTTAAATGGAAACCCGCTTTAAACCAGACCAACTGGACACGCCCCCGATCCAGATCGCCAATAATATTTTGCGCACCTGCGTGCATTGCGGATTTTGCCTCGCCACCTGCCCGACCTATGTGTTGCTGGGTGACGAGCTGGATAGCCCGCGTGGGCGCATTTATCAAATTCGCGACATGCTGGAAGTCGGCGCGCCCAAGGATGGCAACATCGTTAAACATCTGGACCGCTGCTTATCTTGCCTTTCGTGCATGAGCACTTGCCCGTCGGGGGTCGATTACATGCATCTGGTCGATCACGCGCGCACCGTGATCGAGGAAAAACACACCCGCCCGCTGCCTGAACGTTTGCTGCGCTGGATATTGGCGATTGTGCTGCCCAACCCTGCATTGTTTCGCGCATCGTTGGTGGGCGCGCGCCTGGCCAAGCCGTTTGCCGGCTACCTTCCGGGCAGGCTGAAAGGCCTCGTTGCCATGGCGCCTGACAAAACACCAAAAGCCAGTGCCATTGATGTGCCCGCGACACATGCGGCCACGACTGCCAATGGTGAAACGAAACGCCGGGTCGCGCTTATGCCCGGCTGCGCGCAAAAGGTGCTTGATCCTTCTATCAACGAAGCCACGGTGCGCCTGCTGACGCGTCTTGGCTGTGATGTGGTGGTGGCGCCCGCCCTGAAGTGCTGCGGCGCGCTGGTGCACCACATGGGCAAGGAAGAACAAGCCCGCGAACAGGCGCGCGCCAACATTTCCGCGTGGATGGACGAGATCGAAGCCCACGGCCTTGATGCAATCGTGATCAATGCGTCCGGTTGCGGTACCCAGATCAAGGACTATGGCCACATGTTCATGGGCGACGACACGTGGGCCGGGCCTGCATTGCAGGTTTCAGCACTGTGCTGCGATATCAGCGAATTGGTATTGGACATTGGAATTACAGCGCCACAGCCGTTTGCCAAGCCGGTGGTGGCGTATCATTCGCCCTGTTCCATGCAACACGGCCAAAAACTGAAAACCCAGCCGATCGAGCTTTTGCAAGCCGCAGGGTTTGAGGTGCGCGAGCCCAAAGAAGCGCACCTGTGCTGCGGATCAGCCGGCACCTACAACATCATGCAACCGGATCTGGCCGACCAGTTAGGCAAGCGCAAGGTCGCCAACCTTTCAGCGATCAACGCCAGCGTGATCGCCACCGGCAATATTGGTTGTCAGGTACAATTGGCCGCACACGGTAACTTACCTGTCGTGCATACGGTACTTTTGGTGGATTGGGCGATGGGTGGGCCGAAGCCCTCGCAACTTTAAAGCCGGGCCTTTGAAGGGGCCTCAGACCAGCCTTATTTGGTCGGGGTCAGCCACTTGAGCCGGTCTTCACGACACGCCACACCGGCATATAATTTAGCCCCTGAACCAACGTTAAGCACCTGGCGGTAGTTGCGGCAAAACTTGCCGTTGGCCGCCTGAAATGTCTGGACCGGTGAGACCGAGACCTCGACGCCGGTCTGATCATCACGCCAGGTTTGAACTTCGCCACTTTTCAGGTTTTCAAGGGCGTTTTGAAACGTGGTGCGAATCCCCCTGGCTGCTGTATCAGACAGCATATCAAGGCTGGGACGCACGGCTTTCAGTTCGCGGGTTTTTCCAACTTGTCCGCGCGAACGGGTTTCGCGGCGCACATAATGGCCAAGTTCTGGGGCGTAATGATAGGTGTAGGTCTGGCGCATTTTTTGGCGGCCAGTGCGTGATTTAGAAAGGCGGTTGCAACTGATCACATAGGTATCAA
>DAOVVL010000189.1 GCA_030637205.1 Thalassospiraceae bacterium
CTATAAAAAGGTCGAAGACCGCTACCACGTTGAAGAAATCGAAGCCGCCGCTGACACCGTGGTGTGGTGTTGCGATGAAGACCCGGGGTTCGATCCCGGGCGCGATGGCGACATGCGCTTCGTTGGCAATATCGTTGAGGCAATCAGCGCCTATGGGCTGGGCGAGCTGGGCGGCGCACCGATCGATTTGAAAGACGTGGACCGCATCATCGCCATTGGATCGGACATGATGATGAAGGCCGTGACCGAAGCGCGCCACGGGGTGTTGAAAGAACATCTGAAAGCCGATCATCAAGCCATCGGGTCGATCAACAGCCCGATGCAATGCATGATGAAGGAAATTTGCGCCCAATGCCTGCAGCGCCATGTTGACCCGGACACCGGTGAGGAAAAAGTGGTGTTTTCGTGCTTCAATCAGGACCAGCGCCTGGATCTGGTGGATTTCGGATCGCTGCATTCAAGGCTTAAACAGAACGCAGTCTCGGAAAAGCTGACCGCGCGCTGGATTGAGCATTGCCGAGCCACCGCAGATTAAGCGACCGATTGACCTGAGCCGGACAGGGCTTTACCTTGCGCCCTTCCTTTCATTCTTAAAGCAGCCCAAACACCCATGAGCAAAAACAACCCCGAAGCCATATCCAGCCACATCCGCGAACTTGCGGGCCACAGCAATGCGTGGCCCTTCCAAGAAGCCCGCGCGCTGGAAAAAAAGCTGGGCGGAGCCGGTAAAGCCAAGCTGCCTGAAAAAGGCTACGTGCTGTTTGAAACCGGATACGGCCCTTCGGGGCTGCCGCATATCGGCACCTTTGGTGAGGTCGCCCGCACCACCATGGTGCGCCACGCGTTTGAAGTGCTGACCGGCCTGCCGACCAAGCTGTTTGCTTTTTCAGATGACATGGACGGCCTGCGCAAGGTGCCCGGCAACATTCCCAACAAGGAACTGATCGAGCCGCATCTGGGCAAGCCGCTGACGCAAATTCCCGATCCGTTCAAAACCCACGAAAGTTTCGGCCATCACAACAACGCGCGCCTTCAGGCGTTTCTCGATGAATTCGGTTTTGAATATGAATTCAAAAGTGCCACCGAAGAATACCAATCCGGTCGCTTTGATGAAGCCCTGATAGGGGTGCTGGCCCATTACGACAAGGTGATGGAAGTCATCCTGCCGACACTGGGTGCGGAACGCCGCGCCACCTATTCACCGTTTTTGCCGCTGTGTCCCGATACCGGCGTTGTTTTGCAGGTTCCGGTGCTGGAACACGATGCAAACGCGGGCACCATCGTTTATGAAAACGAAGCCGGCAAAAAAGTTGAAACTTTGGTTACCGGGGGGCTGTGCAAGCTTCAATGGAAAGCCGACTGGGCCATGCGCTGGACCGCACTGGAAGTCGATTATGAAATGTCGGGCAAGGATTTGATCGATTCGGTTCATCTGTCCAGCCGCATCTGTCGCGCACTGGGTGGCCGCCCGCCGACCAATCTGACGTACGAGTTGTTCCTCGATGACCAAGGCGAAAAGATTTCCAAATCCCGTGGTAACGGTCTGGCCGTGGAAGAATGGCTGCGTTACGCAACGCCGGAAAGCCTCAGCCTGTTCATGTATCAAAAACCCAAAACGGCCAAGCGGTTGTTTTTCGATGTGATCCCGAAAAACGTCGATGAGTACCTGATTTTTTTGTCCAAATTTGGCGAACAGGAAGAAAAAGACCAGCTCAACAACCCGGTCTGGCACATTCATTCAGGCCACCCGCCCGCGCCGGAAATCCAGCTTTCGTTCAATATATTGCTGAATTTGGCCAGCGTTTGTCATAGCGAAGACAAGGCGGTGCTGTGGCACTTCATCACGCGCCTGCGCCCCGACGCCAACCCGGAAAGTGCGCCGATTCTGGACAAGCTGGTGGAACGTGCCATCAACTATTACCAAGACTTCGTGAAGCCTAACAAAAAGTTCCGCCAACCCAGCGAACAGGAACGCGGCGCGCTCGAGGCGCTGAAAGTATCGCTGGATGGCATGGATGTAAGCACATCAGCCGAGGATATCCAGACCCAGGTCTATGAAGTCGGCAAGCAGGCAGAATTTGAGAACCTGCGCGACTGGTTCAAGGCCTGTTACGAAGTGCTGTTAGGACAGGAACAGGGCCCGCGCATGGGGTCGTTCATTGCGCTTTACGGCGTCAAGGAAACATCAGACCTGATCGGCCGCGCATTGGCCGGCGAAGACCTTTCGGCTTAATTCTCAACATATATATGAGTGAAGTTTATTGCGCCGCCCAGACGATGCGCGCGATCCAGATCAGATCCTTGATCGGGATGGTGCGGTCTTCGTGGTCGGGGTGAAACGATGACAGCACCACGTTTTGCGCGGTCTTGCGCATCAACGTCTTGGCCATCACTTCGCCATCGGTGGTTTTGACCACCACCCGGTCGCCGCGGCGAACGCCAGCATCGGGCGAAACGATGACCAGATCACCGTCACGCAAAACCGGTTCCATGGAATTGCCGCTGATTTCCAGGGCAAAGGCGTGGGTATCGGTCATGCCGGGAAAGGCGATTTCATCCCAGCTGCCGCCGGTGGGATATCCGGCATCGTCGAAAAATCCTTCGCGCCCGGCCTGGGCAAAGCCGATTACCGGCACGTTGCGCGGGCTGGGGCTGTCGCCACCTTCGATATACGACATGAACTCGTTCAGGTCAGCACCGGTAGCGGTCAGAATTTTGGAAATACTTTCGGTGGACGGCCAGCGCAACTTGCCCTCGCGCGTCACCCGCTTGGACTTATTAAAGGTGGTCGGATCCAGCCCGGATTTCTTGGCCAGCCCTGAGGCGGACAGTCCGTGAACGGTTGCCAGGCGGTCGACCGCCTTCCATATGTCGGTATGCTTCAGCATGGGAACATTATCTTATAAAACTACCTAAATTGCACCAGTAGATTCTTTCCACAGGTTTTAGCATCAAATTCCTTGACTAATGATAATAATCCTACGTATAAAGTCAGTAGGAAGATAATCCCCTCCCCAAGGCATCCTGCCTTGAGCGTTTCAGAGTGCCGTTTCCGCCAGTCCTGCCACCCTTCAGCCCAACCCGCACAGGAGCCCCATGCATGACCAAACCGCGCTACGCCCCGCGCTGCCTGCCGGTAGTGTCAGAAGTTCCATTTACTTCGGTCGAGGAAGCCTGGTTTTGGTATATGCGCTGTGAACGGGTCAGGCGCGAAGGGGCGCGAATGACCCGTGATAACATCCGCCAACACCGCCCGTGCGAACCGGATGATCTCAACCGCTGGGTCATGGCGTTGTATCGCGCCGGCACCATCGGGCCACAGCATTTGAAAGTGCTGGCGCATTTTGGCTGGCAGGACCGCGCCCCCGATCCGCGCGTGCGTGGTGAGGTCCGCGCCCATGCGCTGTGGGACGAGGCGCTGGACCGCCTCGCCACACCCTTGAAAAGTCGCGGAATTGTTGAGGTTTCGCAGCCATGAGCGCACCTCAATGCCCCTTTGCCGGACGCCGCGCGCTGATCGCGTTCAGTGGCGAGACCGACGTGAAAATTTTGAAATTTTTAAAACCCGGTTTCCGCCATTGTCTGGTCGCCATTGAAAGCGGCGATAGTGAAACGGGGCAGGGGGGCAACTGGGCTTTTTACAATCCACTGGTGGACGCGACCGAACTGACCACCCTGGTCGGGCCTGTTGACCGGGTTCGGGGCCAGTTGGAAACAGCCGGCTTTCGGGTGCTCGAAACCCGCACCTTTGAACCTGTTTGGGCAGGGGTTAGCTGGCGGCCGTTTACCTGTGTCGAGGCGGTTAAACGTGCGCTGGGCATTCATGCACCCGCCATCATCACGCCGTGGCAACTTTTTAAGCATGTGAAAACAAATTCGAGGGCAGAGGAAAATATTCTTGACAATGATCTCAAAATAGGCTTATAGTCCTTACAGCGACCAGGACCAGTGCGTCCACACCCAACCGGGCAACCGGGGCCTTTGACCAGGCCTCGGTTTTTTTTGTGCCCCCTTGCGATCTCAACCAAAGGAGTTCCCTCAATGCCCAGCATGCCCCAGCCATCTGCAAATTTGGCCAAACTGGCCACCCCGGACGGCGCCACGGATCCGTCCGAGCTGACGCCTGAAAAAGTTCTGGCGCGCTACAACGCCGCGCGCGAACGCCGCCGCACGTGGGAAGCCCACTGGCGGTTCAGTTGCTGGAACGAAGGCGATGCGAACTTGAAAAAGGTGTTGGCCATCAAGCCCGGCAACAAGGTGTTCGATCAATGCCTGCGTATTGCGCGTCGCGCCGTGGGCGGGAGCCTCGAAGACCCGACCGGGGGCGCCACCCACTATCACCACGTCAACGTCTCGCCGCCGTGGTCGTTGGGCCGTGCGCCCGTTGAACACATCGGCCGTCACCTTTTTTACATAGGAATTGAATAAGAAATTGAATAGGGAATAAAAGATGCTGCAATTTTTACCGTTACTTGCACCGATACTCGAAAAAACGCTCGATCGCGTATTGCCCGACACGGTTGAGAAAGACAAAGTCCGCTCAGAGCTGCGCGCCGCCATGCTGGAAAACGTGGCCGAGCTGGAACGCACCGCGGCCAGCGTCATTATGGCTGAGGCCAATGGTGAAAGTTGGTTGCAACGCAACTGGCGGCCACTGCTGATGATGCTGTTCGGCGTGATTATTGCGAACAA
>DAOVVL010000161.1 GCA_030637205.1 Thalassospiraceae bacterium
ACCAGTTCGTAATTCTTTTCGACATTTGCAGGGATGGTTTGCGGCATCGCCGAAGGTTCCGCTTTTTCTGCCGACTTTGTCTTTGCCTTTGCTTTTGGCTTGTTTGTTTGTGCAACCGGCGGCGGCGCATCAAAGCCTTGTGCCACCATGCGGTTGAGCATCGATTTGAAACCATGCAGCTGCAAAAACGCCATCATCTTGGCGGGATCAGCTTCGTGCAACACGAAGTCTTCCAGCGCCATGGTGACAGGCACTTCTTTTTCCAGTGTCACCAGCCGTCTGGATACGCGCGCCTGGTCGGCTTGTTCGATCAGGCGTTCGCGGCGCTTGGTCTGTTTGATGTTTGCAGCATTGGCCAGCACACCATCCAGATCGCCGTATTCGTTGATCAACAGCGCCGCCGTTTTGACCCCAATGCCTTCGACACCGGGCACGTTATCGGATGAATCGCCCGCCAGCGCCTGCACGTCGATCACCCGATCGGGCCCAACGCCAAACTTTTCCATAACCTCATCTGGGCCGATGCGTCGGTTTTTCATGGCGTCCAACATGGTGACGCCGGGGCCGACCAGTTGCATCAGGTCTTTATCGGATGAAACGATGGTGACTTCCACGCCCTGTTCACGCGCCAGGCGCGCGTACGTTGCGATCAGGTCGTCGGCTTCATAGCCTTCCATATCAACCGATTTCAAATCCATGGCATCGACCGCATCGCGCACCAGCTGAAACTGGGGGATCAGGTCATCGGGCGCGGGTGGACGATGGGCTTTGTAATCGGGATAAAAATCATTGCGAAAGGTTTTGCGCGCCCGGTCCAGCACCACGGCGATGGCATCGGCGTCGGTATCTTCGACCAGCTTGAGGATCATCTTGGTAAACCCATACACCGCACCCACGGGTGTGCCTTCGGGATTGGTCATGGGTGGCAGGGCGTGATAGGCGCGAAAAATGAACCCCGAACCGTCGATCAGAAAAAGGTGCTTCATGTTGCTCCAGATTTAAAGTGTCGTGGTTTTAGTGATGGCCGGAAAGATCGGCGTTTGGGTCCAGCTGGAAGGTTTGCGCACAATATGGGCAATCCGCCGTGCCTATTGACGGGTCGATCTTGATATAGACCTTTGGGTGGCCGCTGGTGTCGCCTTTTCCGGCGCACGCCACCGTGGTGGTTTCAACTGTGATCGGGCCATCGCTGGGCGTCGATGATTTGGCTGGCTCTGACATTTGGATGGAACCTCCGCTTTTTTCCGTGATTATTGCGGGCAGGTCGCCCGGATTGCTACGTAATATGTACACTTGCGAACCCGGCTTTGGGTACTACATTTATAGCCACAGATCGCCTGAGGTGCAGTTGACCCGCCCTACCCCTGATGATACCGATTGGCGGGCTGGTTGCAACGTTGCACGAAACCCTGATGAAAGGGCCAAAGCCTTAGGCTTTAACCCGGCTTTAACCCAGGCTTTAACCCAGGCTTTAACATTGAATATGACTGACCCAGAAAACCACAATTTGCCAAAAAACGCCGTTGAAGTCCGCGACCTTGAAAAGGTCTACCGCGGATCTAACGGCGCAGAGGGGCACCGGGCGCTGAAAAAGGTTTCGCTGGAAATTCCCCGCGGATCATTCTTTGGCCTGCTCGGCCCCAACGGCGCCGGCAAATCAACGCTGATCAATATTCTGGCGGGGCTGGTCAACAAAACATCGGGCGAGGCACTTATCTGGGGTTATGACACGGTCAATGAAATGCGTGCCGCGCGCCGTTCCATCGGCGTGGTGCCCCAGGAGCTGAATCTGGACCCGTTTTTCACGCCACGTGAATTGCTCGACCTGCACGCTGGCCTTTACGGTGTGCCCAAGGCTGAGCGCCGCACCGAAGAAATTCTCGACGCCGTGGGCCTGCTGGACAAGGCCGATGCCTATGCCCGCACGCTTTCAGGTGGCATGCGCCGCCGCTTGCTGGTGGCCAAGGCGCTGGTCCACAACCCACCGGTTCTGGTCCTGGATGAGCCGACCGCAGGTGTTGATGTGGAATTGCGCCGCCAGCTTTGGCAATACGTGCGCCAATTAAACGAAGCCGGAACCACGGTATTGCTGACCACCCACTATCTGGAAGAAGCCGAGGAACTGTGCGACCGCATTGCCATTATCAATCACGGCCGGGTGGTGGCGTGTGATACTACAGCCAACTTGCTGCAGCGTCTTGATTCCAAGCGTGTGCATGTGACCTTGCGCGAAGATATCGACGCCATCCCGGACGCCCTCAAGCGTTTCGATGTAACTTTAAGCGAGGGCCGCGAGCTGGAATTCCAGTACCAACCCAGCAAGATGCGCTCGGGTGAAATTGTCGATGCGGTTCGCGACGCAGGGCTCCGGTTCGCCGAGATCGCGACCAAAGAGCCGGAACTGGAAGACGTGTTTGTCCAGCTGACCAGCATGAATGAAGACCCTGAGGCCCCTGCGTAGGCCTAAGCGATGCACACGTAAAACGTGTGTAAGCGCATCATCTAAACATTTCCCAACCAGGTTTTCATATTCGCCTATGCACTTTCGCGCAGAAGTCTGCCGTTGTAAATCAATCGCAAGAAAGTTCAATTCATAATTGCATCAGACTACTTGACGCCACCTAAGGCGGCAGCGCAAAGTAGAGCGATTCTAAAGTTGTATAAGCAAAATGGCTGCCCATGCTTTTTGTAACCAACCAATATATTAACACGTGGAATGAACTTCTCCGACGCGCGCCCGCCGATGAACGCGGTGGCGAAGACATGGATGGTGGCGAGGCCAACCATGAAAAGGAACGGCTGGTTCACCAAAACCTGCGCTACACGATGTGCATCGCCAATCAATTAAGTATCGCAATTGTTAAAGCCAAACCCAATTGCAATATTTGTTCAACCCCCAATGCCTGCCATGAACTGGTGGCCGAGGTTGAACGCCACATCAAAAGTCTTCGCGAAGATAATTAGATTTAGGGCCTCACCCGACGGTTCCGGTAAGGGCCGTATCTGATGGTTGGACAACGCGTTCCTTGGGCAAGTAAAATCTGATGGTCGTGCCCATACCGATGCTGCTGTCGATTTCCAGATAACCGCCATGCTGTTCGATCAGCTTGACGCTCAAAGGAAGGCCAAGGCCGGTACCATCGTTCTTGCGGTTCAGGCCGCCATCGACCTGACCGAATTCGCTGAGCGCAATAACCACATCGTCACTATCCATGCCAATTCCGGTGTCCGTTATTTCACAAACAACCCCGCCCGCATCAGATTTGGCGGCTTTCAGAAGAACCTTGCCGCCGGGGTCGGTGAACTTGACCGCATTGGAAAGCAGGTTCAGCAATATCTGTTTCATGCGCCTTTCGTCAATCAAGACCATGGGCAAGTCTTCGGCCAGTTCCAGCCCGACAGTAATGGAAGATTCCAGCGCCCTGACTTCGACCAGTCGAACCGCGCTTTGCATTATGTTTTTTAGGTCACACGTACTTTCATTCAGATCCAATCTTCCGGCTTCGATGGCGGACACATCCAGAATATCGTTGATCAATTCGAGAAGATGGGTGCCGGAATAATAGATGTCCTTGGCATATTCATCGTATTTTTCATGGCCCAGCGGGCCATATAGATGGAAAATGAACGCTTCGGAAAAGCCGATCACAGCGTTGAGCGGGGTTCTGAGTTCGTGGCTCATATTGGCCAGCAATTCAGACTTGGCCTTGTTGGCAATATCGGTTTGGCGAAGCGCATCGTGCATTTTTTGTTCTGTGTTCTTACGATCGGTGATGTCCTGATGTGATGAAACAAAATTGGAAATGATCCCGCTGGAATCAAAGATGGGGGAAACGGTAACTTCAGACCAGAACGAGGTTCCATCCTTGCGCCGGTCCTGGTATTGGCCACGCCAGACCTTGCCTGAACTCACAGTTTCCCATAATTGTTCATGCAATTCTTTGGCCGTATCAGGGTGGCGCAATACGCTGGATGTTTGACCCGCCACTTCGCTCAACTCATAACCCGTTAACTTGGTGAACTGGCGGTTCACATATTCGATCCGGCCATTGGCATCTGTAATAAAGGTCATATCACCGCTTTGTTCCACGGCCATGGAAAGTTTACGCAAATCGTGGGTGCGTTCTTTTACATTCTGCTTAAGGTTTTCATTCACCTGTTGCTGTTGACCGCGCGAGCGCAACATTTGAAGCCCCAGAACAATGTTGCTAGCCAGCGCCTGAAGGATCTGTATTTCATGATCATCAAAAGAGCCCACGGTGCGCCCATAACAAGTAAACACCCCAAACACCCGACCGCCCAGCTTCAACGGAATGGTAATCCCGGAATTCAGGCCCCGTTTCAGGGCGTCATCGCGCCACGGGGCAAAACCTTTAGATTTGTTGATATTGTTTGCAACGACGGTTTCACCGGAACGTATGGCGCGGCCGATAGGGCCGTTTCCTTCGGGAATGTCTGCGTATGAAACGGTAATGCCCTCAAGGTAGTCGGCATTTAATTCCGACCATGCAGCGGGCTCCACGGTTTTACTGCCATCGTCTTGTGTCAGGCCGATCCACGCAAGGCCGAAATCGCCTATGCCAACGACCCATTCGGCAATTTCAAACAGAAATTCTTTTTCATTTCTGGCTTCGAGTGCCGCCGCCGTACACTTGGTTAACATCAACTGGGCTGTGTATTGCCGATTTGACTTTTGTTTATCCGCAACATTTTGCCGTTGGTACAAATAGATCCCGGCAATCAAGGTAAGCATCAAAAATGAAACCAGCAATGTGATCAACGCCTGGGTATTGGCAAACTGACGCTGGTCCTGATAAATGACTCCCTTCAGGCGAATTTCCGCCACATCAATTTTTTCGATGATTTGGTAATAAAGCTGGTCAAACTCTTCATCAATTTCTGAGCCGGGCATACTGGCCACACGGTTCGCTAACCGCGTGTGGGTCATGTCTAAAAATAAATTCAGATCAACCTGGATACCATTAACTTGCGTCCGGAAATTTTCATCCACGATCGGCACAAAAGTGCCTTCATGGTTTTTCCCGCCATCTAACAAGACGCTTGCATACCACTGGGCACTTTTGCCGTGTTCTTCTACCTGGTCCGTGTAATCATCACCGCTTGCCAGTTCTTCTTCAAGCCACAGGTGCGATTGCGCCAGATCAAACTTCACCATCTTCAGTGCATCGATGCTGGGTACGTTGCGGGAAATCATTTTTTCAGAAGCGGTCTGGTCATAAACCAGAAATCCAATGATGGTCAGACACAACAACGACACGAAGCCCACCACATAGGTGAGCTTACCGGCAACGA
>DAOVVL010000112.1 GCA_030637205.1 Thalassospiraceae bacterium
CGAGGTTTCCGCCACCGGCGCCGAAAATATCAGCCAAGCCCTGGCCCTGTTGGGCCGCAAGGTTGGCAAGGGCGCTTGTCGTGCCCCCGATCTGACCCGCTATTTGCTCACCAGCGCGTGTTCTGCCACTTGCTAGGGTTTGGCCCGTCTGAAAGGCGAACTGCCCTATATCGCGCCCTGTGCCAAACTCAAGGCCTGCTTGTTGGCCAGCTAACTGACCGCCCAATCCGGCAACTTGGCCCAAACGACCGAACTGTTCGCCAAATTCCTGTGCCGCCAAGCCAACACCTTGTTCCTGCAATGCTGTGCGGACCCGGCCACCGCCAAGCCCACCGATAGCGGCCTCATTCCTCAATAGCGCCCTCTCAGCCGCATCCCGCAAGAATTGCTGGCCGGGAGAGGCTGTAAATTCCTCAAATGCCTGCTGTTGTGCCGGTGCGCCACCTGCGCCCGATAATGCCGTTTGCAACTGAAATGCCTGCGCGCCCCCCCGTGTGAAGGGCGCAAGTGTCCGCGTTCCCCGTGCGGCCCCGGCTTCAACACCTGTGAGCGCGCCCGATAAAGCCCGGCGCAGGGCCTCCTCAGACCCCAAAAGGCCCGTTGGAATAGCGTTTGCGGCGACAGTGGTTGGTGCGAGTGCCATATCTCAAATCCTCAATCAATTGCGCGCAAATGCGCTGCCTGTTTCGCGCGCGCTTCTTACGCGCCCCGTCGATGGATCTCTCAAGCTACTAACCGCCTCACGGGTCCGCTCTGCTGCGGATCGGGCGCGACTTGTTACATCACGCTCGAATGCTGCACGCTGAGAAGTTCCCCTTACGCCGGCCCTTGCGCGGCTTTCGGCTTGGATGCGTGCCGATCTGGTCCTTGGGTCAATTCCCGGTTCGCTGCTGGTTCCAATTTGGCCAGCAGATGTTGATCCTGCACCCCCAAAGATTTCATTCACCAACATAGCAATTCCGCCACCTGGGATAATGGAGGCGGCAATCCGGCCTTCGGGGGTTTCAAGAAATTCAGAAATACCGCTCAAAAGACCGGATATATCACCCTCACCTGTTCTGGCCATACGGGCCTCCCTGCCCTCTAGAAAGCTTGGCTGGCCATCTATGGCTCCGTCTATCCCCCCAGCTCCCGACAATAGCTGTGTAAGAGCTTGAGTGCCTTGGGTCTGCTGTTGAGCGGCAGTGCGCGGTGCTGCGCCTGTGGGGAAGGTTGGGAGCGTTTGCTGGGCAAAGCTGGGGTCAAATGCCAATTCCGTGGCCTGAAAGCCTGACGGGTCGAATTGACCACCAAGAATCGCAGCGCGTGCTTGAGGAAGCCCGGCAAGAAGATTCTGCTGTGCAGCGACATTGCCCTGCTGGAATGCCTGCAATTGTGATGGAATTGTCTGACCCAGAACATCCAAGGCGGCCTGAAACCCAAGGTTCCGGCTTACATCAGCTTGGGGGAAAAGTTCGAGAACATCGGCGCGGGCCTGTCCTGTGCTGACATCAATCGCCCGTCTGGCTTCTAGATTAGCGGCTCTCTGGAAATCCTGGGCGCTGGTTTCGGCTCCACCGAAAATTGTGGTGAGAATATCATCAAATACGCTGGCCATTATCTTGCTCCCAAACTGGAATGGATAAAGCCGGCTTCGATAATATTCAAAGGCCGTTCATTCTTGTACCGCAAAACGATTTTGTTGGCAATATCCATCACACGAGTATCCATCCTTGAGTTGTGTCTCCGCCGATATCGGCGTCACGTTTGGTGTAGAGGATGGCACCAGCCACCCCGGCATCGTCCATATAAGTCTGGCCCTGGCGCGCGTTCACGACGCCCTCGGGGCTTCCTGTGCCGATCAGGGGGACCACCCGATTCATATCCTGCGTCCATGTGCGAAACGTCTGGGTCATATTTCCCATGGCATCAACAATCGCATGAAGTGGATGCGGGGGAGTTGTCATGGTGTGCCCCCTACGATATCCGCCTCAAGTTTGATAATCACGGGCTTGACCTTGGCACTCATGGTGAACTGGAAAACGGACATTCTCGGGAAACGACCGAGCCGGCGCCAGATAATACGCTTGTCAAATTCACCCGCTTTGCCGATTGATCGCGTCAATTCGCTGGAGAAGGTCTTCCCGTCTTTGCTGAACGCAAGCCGGATCTGCGGGTCTTCGGTCTCAAAATCCCCGACCCCGCTTTCCATGGTCAACTCAAGCATGGGCATACTGAATGAATTTCCATCATTGGAGAACGGCATCGTGGCGCGCCGCCTGATGATTTCGCCGTCGTACTCGTCAAAAAAATCAAGATCGACCTCACCAATGCGGCCATCCTCTGAATCCCCGACCAAAACCTTGCCATAGGCCGTGATAAGCGAATTGGGCCGCCATCTGATATTGCGCGTGCCGCTGGCGTCAATGATTTGCGACCGCCTCTCGTGCCATTCTTTTGATTTCTGGTCATAGACAAGGGTGGTGGTGGGCAGCGAGAACCCGACAAAATGCGCGCCTGATTGCGAATAAGACCACGCGAAGGATTGAGCGATTTCGTCTTCGGTGAATCCCTGCAAAATGAAATCAATGGCGTCGGTTGAAACAATTTGCGCGCTGGTTCCTGTGAACTGCATGATCGACGGGGAATCATTCACCCCGGCGCCAATAAACATGAATGTTTCGCCGGCCTGCACAATGGAAAACGCAGCCTTAATGCCGGTCGGGATCACAAAGCCTTCGACCCTTTGGAAGGGGAAGCCCGAACCGCCGATGTTCTGGAACACTTCGATGGTTTCCGAACCACCAATGAAAAGCTGATTGCTGTGAACAATGGGCGCCACGATATCGTCGGGGTCCGCTTCGGCAGTTCCAAAATCAAGGGCATCATACGAAAGCCCGTCATTCAATGCGGAAACGATGAATTTCTTGGTGTCGGTGGTGATGGCAAAATAGCCGTCGATATAAACCACATGCTGAGGTGCGCCGTTTGCCGTAAAATCAAGGTCAGTTATTTGTTGAAATGGTGTGCCGGCGCTTTCATCAAAAATAAAACCGTCGCCGCCCGGAACCAAGATCATCAATTGGGTTCCATTGTCGGCCATGGACACACGCTCGGAGCCGGGGATTACGCCCAAGGCGTCTATGGAAAAGATATCCCCCCCACCCCCAACAGTTCTGTTGAGCCGATAGAGCAAAGTGCCGTTCACAAAATAGGCGATGCCACCTTTTACGTGAGAGCCACGGTTGACTTGCTTGTCAACGCCAGTGGTTGCTATTTCACGAAGCCCAGGAGTTCCAAACAAAGTACGATCTGAAAGCGCAGTGCCTTCAACAATGGTCGGATACCAATTGATGCATTCCTGCGCGGCAAGCGGCAACGAGCGGCTTACATAGAACCCTGTTGCAATTGGTAGTGGCGTCTTTGGCATTATGAAAGCCTCAGCACCGCATCAGTGACAAGAATGTTCACAGTATCAGTATCATTCTCAACGAACGCTTCAACAAAATCATCTTTTGTTAATGATAATCTCCAAATCAGCGTGGTTCTGGATGGGTCGCCGGCTGAAAGATTATTGAACGATTCTGAATTGGATATAACCGAGCTATTCAATGCCACATAGAAATTGACTGCTTTGTTTGACCCGGAAACAGGGGCGGCAGAGAACGACATATCAACATTAATTTCAATATCTTTTTCACCGACGTAGGTCATTTTGCCAGTTGCATCGGTCGAGAAAAAGAACGCGTCTTCTTCTGTCCAAGCCCCCAGCAGTTTTACTGGTGTGCTGGCCACAGATATGACGGTCTCGACTGCGTTCCCGACTTGAGACATTAGGCAATCTTTGTTCGTGTCTGGAATGTCATCGTTTACCGCGAAATTCCATCTGATATCTGCTACACCGATGGTTTGAAGCGGTGTGCCAGCGCCAAAGAATCTGCAATTATGGACGGAGGCTAAATTGTCAGCAGTGATGTTGGCCGAACTTGCCGCGCCGTCCAGAAACACGCTCGTTCCGTTCAATGTGGTGAATGATTCTGTGATTGAGAAACCGTCAAACGTCGCTGTGCCGAGATCGTAAAGTGTTCCAGCCGCGATTGTTGATAAAGTTGATTCAATCAGAATGACTCCGTTGGTGCCACCGAATAAAAACCCATCAGTAGTCACCTGGAATTGTGTGTCATCAATATGAATCCCATTGAAATCATCAATCGTGCCGAGTGTGTCTACAATTATGACAGAATTTTTTAACTGGAAAATTTCTGTTCCGGTTCCGTCGAAATCGACAAACGCTCCAGATGCACAACTTATCGTCATGTTCCTTATTGTCCACGATTTATCAACTGATGTGAACATAATGCCAGAACCAGAATGAGAAAGCGTAATCACAATGTTATCGGCGCCATCAATCACGCAATTGTTGCCAAGAACGAAACGGTTCACTCCAACGTCCACATCATTGTTGAATAAATACTGTGTATCGTCTGCGAGCGTGATGACCCCACCGATTGGTGTAGGAAGATCGCCTATATCGTTGACCACCACTGTTTTGGTAGATAGCGGAGAGGTTGACACCTCGATTTCGATCTCGTCGCCTGCCCCTGTGATAATAATTCCATCGCCAGCAACCAGGCTTCTGAGCACCGGGCTTGCAATGGTGAAATCTGCGCTCAACGCCACGCCAACGGTATCAAGCTGGAAATTGTGTTCGATCACCGCGCCGTTCTGCGCGCCTACGCTGGTTTGAATGCCTGAGCCTGCTTCGAGGTCGCGGATGCCGTTAATGCTGCCCTGAACGTCAAGTATGGGCGTCCCTGTGGCATCGCCTTCCTGTTGCATGGTCCCGGTGGCACCGAGTTCCAACAGCAAGTTGGTGAATGAGATGCTGTAATTGACCCCGGAAACTACATAATCAAATGCGGCCCCGGCCAATACAGTGGGCTGGACCGGGAATAGGCTCTTCTTGCGTCCTTGGGCTTGATTGGTCATGAGTCTGCCACCTCGTTTGTGCTTACTTCAAGGCCGATTGACCCGGTTGTTTCAGCAAGGATTGATGCTTCCAGTTCAGGATAGAATTTGCTCAGACATACGCCGCCTTGTTGGTTGCCAGAACCGATAGGAAGCGTACTGGGGAACTCTGTGGCGCCCAGGGGCTGACCGATCTTACGCATGGTTTGGAGGCCTTCTTTGGCAATCTGAGCCAATGCAGCCGTAACCGTGCCGTTGTATTCAGGGGCAGCCTCAACGGCCATGTTATAAATCAGGCCGCGCAATGCGCCGGTCGGGATGGTGATCTCGTCTGCCAAATCACTGACTGCGGTATAGCCAAGCGTGACGCCGTTGGCATCCAGATCCAGCATGAAGTTGTTCATTGTGAAAATGAAATCCTGCGCCTCGGAAGCTTCAATATCTGCTTCGGACGCTTGGACAAGGATTTTCTGCAATGACGCTTTAACGATTTGGGCGACAGTGGCCATGACAAACCCCTTATTTGCGTTCCCAGCCCTGCTCTGCGGCGGCTGCAATAGAAGCATCAGAATCGTTGGTTTCGATTTCACTGCCGCTTGGCCGCACCCATGTGATCGTACCGGGTTCCGCTTCGTCAGTGCCGTCTGTTTCCGATTCCGGGGCCACTTCGGCCTCTGCTTGGGTTTCGGCTTCAGGTGCAATTTCATCAGGCGTTTGAGCTTCTGCCTCGGGTGTCGTTGCCGCTTCATTGGAGGCTGCTTCACCTGTTTCAGCAGACTTGGGGGCTTCATCTTTCTTGTCATTCATACCGAACATAATTCACCTATTGATTTGAGTTGAGGGGAAGAAGGAAGGGGCAGACCGAAGCCTGCCCCAATCCATTAAGAGCCGAAGCCCTGACCAGCGAAGAACGGATTCATCACGCCATAAGCGGGGCGGAAATCAAACCGGACTTTCTGTTGGTTTTCGAGGAAGGAAGAGCCTTTCGATACACGGAACTGCAAGCCGTCTTCGGTGGTTGCAATCGTGTCGGTGCTGAACAGCTTCTTGATCGGCACTGAGCCAACCGAGAAAGCCTGTGGGTGCCAGAACAGGTTAGGCTGGATGGTGGTCACTGCTGCGCCGCCAAGCGTAACAACTGCGCCATTCGCCAACGCCACATCAACCGTGTTGAAAGCGCCGGTGGCTTCAAAGATACCCGGACCGGTGACGGTCAGGTTGCCTTCGCCGGAAGCGCCGAGGGTAACGGTTTCAGTGACAGTGCCGCTCCAAACAATCACCGCGCCAGTTTCGTCAAGGATGGTTTCGCGTGTGGAGAGGTTCAGACGATTGCTGCCTGCAACAGAGATGGTTTCACCAGCCGCCACAACCAGATTAGCTTGGAACGCCGTGACCGCAAGAACCTGGGTCATGGTGTCTTTGGCCGCCACATAGGTCGGGGTGGGAGCAGCAGTCAGCGTGCCCGCACGATCTGCACCAGTGCCAGTTGTGTAGCTGGCCAGAGTGGTGGCAGTCATAACGCGCATACCGGCGAAGTTTTCGTCGATGGTTGCCCGATCAAGAGAGGACTTGATCCGTTCACCAGCAACGCCACCGGCGCCGAGGCTGCGGTTTGTGCTTGCAAGTTTACGCTGGGTAAACGGGTTGACCGCGTAGTTCCATTTGGCGTCCATCGGAACACCAGATGCCTGCATGATGGAGCCTGCTTCGGCGATATCATCCCAGGTGTCTGCGGCTGTGCCGACCGTACCAGCAACGAGAGCCGTGTTTTTCATCATA
>DAOVVL010000243.1 GCA_030637205.1 Thalassospiraceae bacterium
AGCCCTTGAACACCCAAGGCTCCGCCACGGTTTTTTCACCCGCAAAGGCGGCGTCAGCACAGGCGTTTACGCACACCTGAACTGTGGCCCCGGTTCCAATGATGATCCGGGTGACGTGGCGCAAAACCGCAAACTGGCGATGGAAAGTTTGCAATGCGATCCGGCCCGGCTGCTGACGTGTTATCAAATGCATTCAGCCGAGGTCGTGGTGGTTGACGCCCCGTTTGCAGATGATCGTCCTACTGATCGTCCAAAGGCCGATGCCATGGTCACCAACTGTGCTGACCTTGCATTGGGAATCCTCACCGCCGATTGCGCGCCGGTATTGCTGGCCGATTTAAATGCGGGCGTTATCGCGGCCCTTCACGCCGGATGGAAAGGCGCGCTGGCGGGCATTGTTGAAAACACCGTAGCCGCGATGCTTTCGCTGGGGGCACAGCCTGAAAATCTGGTTGGCGTCATCGGCCCAACCATTCACCAGGCCAGTTATGAAGTGGGCGCAGAACTGCGCGCACTTGCCATGCAAAGCGTGGGCGGTGGTGCTGCGCGTTTTTTCAAGCCCTCAACGCGCGACGGCCACTGGATGTTTGATTTGGGCGGGCTGGTCGCCAGCCGACTGAAAGATGCCGGGGTTGGCAATTGCCAGTCGTTGGGGCTGGATACGTACCCGGATGAAAAGCGTTTTTTCAGCTATCGTCGCACCACGCATCAGGGCCAAACAGACTACGGGCGGTTGCTTTCAGCGATTGTCCTAAACGATTAGAATTAGGGGTTTAATGGGGATCAGCAATAATTTGAGGGCGCTTATAGCCGGCTTTGCGCTGTTCGCACTTGGCGCCTGCGCAAGCGGCGGGGCTTTGAGCGAACTGGGCGAGATGAGCAAAAACATCATCCCGGCCATCGAGCGCGCTATTTCCGATACCCCGCCAGATAATGGTGGGACCGGCGTATTGGGCGCACCGCCGACGCGCTGGGATGTCTATTACGCCAACCTCAACCAGCCCATTGCCGAGGTCGCCGTGCTCGACCCGCTGGGAACGTCGCGGCCCATGGGTCGCCTGTTGGCCAACTCGGTGGTGGAACACCTTGAACGTGCAGGGTTGGGGGCAACATTGGGGCCACAGGCGGGTGCGCGCCATTTCGTGTTAAGCGGCACTGCCGAAGTCAATCGCGATCGCCCCGAAGTGCGCTATGTGGTGCTGATCCGCTGGCTGTTGAGCGATGCCAACGGGCGTGTCATCGGATCGCACACCCAGGGCGTGGAAGGCTCAAAACGCGACTGGGACCTGGGCAGTCCGAAATTGCTGCGATCTGTCGGCGTGGGCATTGCCGAACCCATCGCGGCCTTGGTGCGCGCCGAAATGGTTGCCCCGGCTCCGGCCGATCCGGTCAGTCACGGGGTGCTGATGACCCAAATTCAAGGCCTTGGTGACGCCGATGGCCAGGCTTTGATGGCGGCCATGACGGACGCCCTTCGCCAGGCCGATATTTCCATCGGCGATGACCCCCGCCAAGCCAACTATATGCTCAGCGGCCATGTGGAGCATGTGCCCGCTGAAACGCTGGGCCGCGAAATGGTGCGCATTACGTGGAAAGTGGCCGTCATGGATGGAGCCGAAATCGGCACCGCCGTGCAGGAACAAGAAGTTGCGTTTGGCTCGATGGAGGGGCGCTGGGATACCACCAGCCCCCAGATCGCCGCCGCCGCGGCCAAGGGAATATCGCGGATTTTTGCCGATATTTCTCGAAATCCAGTGGCTGAACTGCCCCTGGGAAGCCCCCCCGATATTAACCTGCCGGCCGTGCCCGGACGCGCCCCGCCGCCACCGCCCTGAAGCGTTGCCGGGCGGCATTGGCGGTCCACCCCGTAAAGCCCTGAATTTTGCGGATTTTAGCTTGTTTGACGGGGCATTTTGGGCGTTTACAGCCCCCCTTGAGGCTGCTACATTCCGCGCGCAATTCAAGGGGCCGTCTTGCCTTCGGGCAGGATCGGCCTTTTCGCTCCGACAGCGATGTCGGCTTTTGGTGGTTTTGGGGCGGCTTGACCGTTTAGACCAATGAAAATTCTGGCATGTAACAGCAACCGGACCCTTTCTGAGGAAATTTCCAGCTTTTTGGATATCCCCTTAACGGTGGCCGAGATTCAGCGTTTTTCCGATATGGAAATCTTCGTTGAGATCAAGGAAAACGTGCGCGGTGAAGACGTGTTCGTGATCCAGTCCACTTCATTTCCGGCCAATGATAACCTGATGGAACTTCTGGTGGTGATCGATGCGTTGCGGCGCGGATCGGCGCGGCGCATTACCGCGGTGATCCCGTATTTCGGATACGCCCGCCAGGATCGCAAACCCGCCCCGCGCACGCCGATTTCGGCCAAGCTGGTGGCGAACCTGATTACCACCGCCGGTGCGGATCGCGTGTTGACGATGGATTTGCACGCCGGACAAATTCAGGGCTTTTTCGACATTCCGGTGGACAACCTTTACGCCGCCCCGGTCTTTACCCGCGATATCAGGGAACGCGTTGGCAGCGATGACCTGACCGTCGTGTCGCCTGATGTTGGCGGTGTGGTTCGTGCGCGCGCTGTGGCCAAGCGCATTGATGCCGACCTTGCCATTATCGACAAACGCCGCGAACGTGCCGGCGTTTCCGAAGTGATGAACATTATTGGCGATGTTAACGGGCGTAACTGTATTTTGATCGATGATATCGTCGATTCCGCCGGAACCCTTTGCAACGCATCCGAAGCCCTGATGAACGCAGGCGCGAAATCTGTATTTGCCTACGTATCGCACGGCGTGCTTTCGGGTGGCGCGGTGGGCCGGGTGACATCATCGGCCATGAGCAAGTTGGTCGTGACCGACAGCATTCAGGCAACCGATGCCGTGATGCAGGCGCCGAACATCGAAGCCATATCAATTGCGTCGCTGATGGGTGAAGCCATGCGACGCATCAGTGAAGAGAGCTCGGTATCGACGCTCTTTGATTAAACCAGTTCCCTTGTGCCGGGCCTCGTATGTGGGCCGGGTCGAGGGTTAGTTGGCGCCGCACCCCTGGAGGCTGGCGTCTTGTAAACCGGAAAAGGAGACAGCAAATGGCTGACATTTCCACTATTAGCGCAGAAGTGCGCGAGCGGGCAGGTAAGGGGGCAGCCCGCGCGACCCGTCGTTCTGGTCGTGTGCCCGCAGTAATCTATGGCGATAAGAAAGAGCCCGTTTTGGTCTCGATCGATCCCATTCAGCTGACCAAATATGTTAAACGCGGCGGTTTTTTCAGCCACGTGTATGACGTTGAAGTCGGCAGCGATAAACATATGGTAATCCCGCGCGATGTGCAGTTGCACCCCGTTAGCGACAAGGTGATCCATATTGATTTCCTGCGCGTTAACAAAGACAGCAGACTGGCCGTTGAAGTTCCGATTCACTTCACCAACGAAGAAGAGTGTCCGGGCATCAAATCAGGCGGTGTGTTGAACATTGTGCGTCATACACTGGAACTGATGGTATCGCCGCTGGCGATGCCGGAATTCATCGAGATCGACCTTACCGGTCGTGAAATCGGCGATTCCATTCACATCAGCCAAGTGGCGTTGCCCGAAGGAACGCGCCCTGTCATTACCGATCGTGACTTTACCGTTGCAACCGTTGCTGCGCCTACCGTGGCGCCGGTTGAAGACGAAGTCGTCGAAGGTGAAGAAGGCGAAGAAGGTGCCGAAGGCGCTGAAGGTGCCGAAGGCGCTGAAGGCGGCGAAGGTACTGAGGAAAAGAGCGAGGATTAATTCTCGCCCGTTCTTAAGGATATTTGATCCATGTACTTGGTTGTGGGACTCGGAAACCCCGGCGAAAAATATGCCAGGAACCGCCACAACATTGGC
>DAOVVL010000064.1 GCA_030637205.1 Thalassospiraceae bacterium
ACTTGAAGGTTAAAATCGCCTCATAAGTCCAGGCTAGCATCCACCCAGACCCTGACCTTGCAGCACTGTACCGGCGCAAGGTCGAGAACCTGCATGAATCCCTCAATGATCAATATCACCACATCGAAGCCGCCGAGATCCTGCGCAGCATCATCGAACGCATCAACCTTCGCCCGCTTGAACGTGGGGTATTTGAGATCGACCTCGTTGGCGAGATCGTCAACATGGTCGATCTGGCGCAAACTGCCGTACAAACAAAAACAACCGCCTCAAATTAGTCCACTGTACTCGTTGTGTACCGATTTTCGGTAAAGGAGGTTGCGGGTGCTCGCAGCCACCTTAAATTACTTCTCGCTGCAAAGGCATTGTCCAGAGCAATCACCCCTGAAATATCTACGTTGTAAGCCCACATAGATATCGAGATTCCTGCCCGTTTCCACATGCCATTGAATGATTTCCGGCCTTTTTGGTGGCCCAAGCAAGGCATTTTCCAACCCCCATTTGTGGATGCATGACTTGTTCTGGCTCAAGGCGCCCAGTGCAGGTATCATGGTATATATACAATGGTGGGATGATCTAAGTTGTCGTCGTTGCCTTAGTAATCCCATTTTCTGACAGACGCTGGGCTAACGAGAGGCGCACCCGAACCCTAGGGAAGGAGCCTGTCCATGGTGCATAAACCCCTCCCCCATGAAAAGCTTTATACGCCATGCCCGTCAGATCGCCTCGCGTTCAAGACCACCAATGACATAGACCCTCTGACAACAATGATCGGACAGGACCGCGCGGTGGCGGCTGTCCGCTTTTCCATCAACATGAAGAATGCCGGCTATAACCTGTTCGCGCTTGGCCCTGAGGGAACAGGCAAGGCGACACTGATCCGCGAGAATCTGGAAGAAGCTGCCGCCAAGGACCCTGTGCCCAATGACTGGTGCTATGCAAATAATTTCACCGACCCCCAAAAGCCGGTTTCCCTCTCCCTAAAATCGGGATGTGGAGAAGTTCTTCGTGCTGATATGGAACAATTGGTTGATGAGTTAAGAAGTGCCATTCCAACCGCATTTGAAAGCGACGAATACCGAACACACAAAAATGCCATTGAGGAAGATTTTGACAAGCAACGAGAAAAAAACTTTGAGAAACTACACAAGAGAGCAAAATCAAACGGTGTGACCCTGATCCGTACTCAGTTCGGTCTTGGGGTAGTTCCAGAATCCAAGGGAGAAGTCATAAGCACTGAAGATTTCAACGCGTTGCCCAAAAAAGAAAAAGAAAAACGAACGGCTGCCCTTGAAGATATTCAGAACAGGATGGAGACCATTCTTAAGGGCATTCCGAAGTCGGATAAGGAGCAGCGAGAAGCAATCCGTGAGCTAAACCGTGAAACCACCGCCCTTGCCGTAGATCATCTCATAGAAGACTTAAAACGAAAATGGAAGGGTGAAGAAGACGTCATCGGATTTTTGCCGACGGTCCGCGAGGACGTTCTGGAAAACGCAGATGATTTTCTCGCACCATCCGGGCAGGGCCAAGCAGACGCCTCCATGATCCTTACGCCCGGCCGCAAAACGACTACGGGGCAACCTTCGTTCCGACGCTATCTCGTCAATGTCATGGTGGACAATAGCAACCTTAAGGCGGGTGCGCCCATAGTTGAGGAAGATCATCCAAACCAACCCAACCTTATTGGGCGAATAGAACACCTGAGCCAGTTTGGCACCCTGATGACGGACTTCAACCTGATCCGCCCGGGTGCGCTGCACAAGGCCAATGGTGGATATCTTGTGCTCGACGCACGACGCCTTCTGATGCAACCTTTCGCATGGGAAACCCTGATGCGTGCGCTGCGCACGGGCCGCATCCGCATCGAAAGCCCGTATGAGTCCCTCGGCTTTGGATCTTCTATATCGCTGGAACCAGATCCCATCCCTTTGGATATCAAAGTCATCCTCACCGGCGAGCCAATTATCTACTACCTGCTGTCGCGCTATGATCCAGATTTTCGCGAATTGTTCAAAGTTGCCGCCGACTTCAATACCGAAATGGACCGCAACGAAGATTCCGCGATGCTCTATGCGCGCCTTATCGCGGGCGATGTAAAAAAGGAAAAATTGCCACCCCTTAACCGGTTGGCGGTTGCCCGCGTTATCGAATATGGCGCCCGCTTGGCGGGAGATTCTGAAAAGTTGACCGCACATATGGCCAGCGTGGTTAACCTGATAAGAGAAGCTGCCTATTGGGCGGAAGATGATGGAAAAAAGACCGTCACCGCCAAGCATGTGGATCGCGCCATCGAAGCCAAGATTTACCGCTCTGACCGCATTCAAAAATATATTCAGGATCAAATCCACAGCGGCACCCTTGTCATTGAAACCGAGGGTGCGCGAACGGGCCAGGTAAACGGGCTTTCGGTGATTCAGATGGATGATTATTCCTTCGGTCGGCCGTCTCGCATCTCGTGTACGGCCCGCCTTGGCAAGGGGGACGTCGTGGATATCGAACGCCAGACGGAACTTGGTGGCCCCTTGCATGCCAAGGGCGTGATGATCCTCAGCAGCTTTCTCGGGGCGCGTTTTGCCCGTGAAATCCCGCTTTCATTGTTTGCATCTTTGGTGTTCGAGCAATCCTATGGGGGCGTCGAAGGCGATAGCGCATCTTCGGCTGAACTGTATGCGCTTCTTTCGGCGCTTTCGGAAATTCCGATCAAGCAGTCCTTTGGCGTGACCGGATCGGTGGACCAGATGGGCCGTATTCAGGCCATTGGCGGCGTAAATGAAAAAATCGAAGGCTTCTTCGACATTTGCAAGTCACGCGGCCTTGACGGTAGCCACGGCGTGCTGATTCCCGAAGCCAACGTCAAGCACCTGATGTTACGCCCCGATGTGGTCGAGGCTGCCAAACGTGGTGATTTTAATATCTACGCAGTTGCCACCATTGATGACGGCATCGAGATTCTGACGGGCATGGCTGCTGGCACTTGGGATGCAGAAACGAATACCTATCCCATCGGTAGCGTCAACCGCGCCGTTGAAATTCAACTGAAAAAGTTTGCCCGAAAGTCGCGTGAGATCGCGCTTCCTCAGGGGTTGGGGATAAGTTAGCCGGGAGAACCCTGATTGTGCCGACTGTTTAGTCCCGGTTTTCACCATTGTTTTCGTGAAGCCAATTGCGGATAAGGTCGATCGTTTCTTTCGGGTGTTCGTTGACGATTTTTCCGATGTTTTTTTTGGCGCCTTTTTTGATGGCACCACTGATCTTGACACCGGGCAAGTGATTGGCGATCTCCATTGCCTGATCGTGGCTGCGCCGGATGGATTTGGACGCGAGCCCCGGCCCGGCTTTCCCCTTGGCGGCAGACTTGCCTGCCCGCTTCACCTTGGCCAGCCCCATAACAACGGTGAAGCCGAGCACCAAAAGGACGATTGCGATCAACCCATATGTGATGACATTTGGCATGCTGTTAAATACTTCCGCGTGTCTGGTTGAATTCCAAGCAAGGCGTTGGGCGTTGCAGCACGGGCCTGCTATGCTCTTTAATTATGGGTTGCAACCCGGCGGCTTGCAAGGTCTTGGGTGCGGTGGAGATACGTCATGAAACTTACCTTTTATGGTGCAGCCAATACCGTCACCGGTTCCAAGGCACTTCTTGAGACTGCGAATTCCTGCGTGATGGTAGATTGCGGAATATATCAAGGGCTCAAGGAATTGCGTTTACGCAACTGGGCACAGCTACCGGTGAAGGCAAGTTCTATTGACTGCGTCGTACTAACGCATGCTCATATTGACCATTCCGGTTACCTGCCATTGCTGGTGAAGAACGGCTTTTCCGGTCCTGCATACGTCACCGAGGCGACCCGGGATTTGTGCAAAATCCTGCTACCCGACAGCGGCTACTTGCATGAGAAGGACGCCGAATACGCCAATAAGCATAACTTTTCAAAGCATAGTCCCGCATTGCCGCTCTACACCCAAGACGACGCGGAGCGCTCGCTCAAACAGTTTCAGGTGGTTGATTTTAATCATGTCTTCGATCTCGACGACCAATTGACGTTAACCTTCCGTCCCGCCGGACACATCTTGGGGGCGGCCCAGGCACGTTTTGAGCATGAAGGCACCTCAATTCTGTTTTCCGGAGATCTCGGGCGCACCCACGATCCGCTTACCGTCGATCCTGCACCGGGCGAGCAGGTCGATTATCTTGTCGTTGAGTCCACATACGGTGGACGTAGCCATAGCAAGGAGGACCCCGAAACCCTGCTCGCAGAAATTATCAATCGCACCTCAGGGCGCGGCGGCACGGTACTGATTCCATCGTTTGCCGTAGGCCGCGCACAACTGATTATGTATTATCTGATGCGGCTCAAGGACAGCGGCCGGATCCCCGATTTGCCGATCTTCCTCGACAGCCCCATGGCAATCAATGCCAGCGAGATTTTCCGCCACCACCACCGCCTGCACCGCCTGAATGAGAACGATGTGCAGCGAACCTGCAACATCGCCATCTATACGCAAAGTGTCGAGGCATCCAAATCTCTGGGAACCAACCCCATGCCCAAGGTAATCATTTCGGCGAGCGGCATGGCGACCGGTGGCCGAGTGCTTCACCACCTAAAAAGCTTTTGCCCGGATGTGCGCAATACAATTTTATTCGTCGGCTTCCAGGCACCGGGCACGCGCGGCGAAAAAATGCTGGAAGGCGCCAGGGAAATTAAAATTCACGGCCGCCAAATTCCGATACGGGCCGAAGTGCAGTGTCTCGACATGCTATCAGCCCACGCCGATGAGGATGGAATCATGGCATGGCTCAAAAGTTTCACCGTGGCGCCCAGGATGACCTTCATCAATCACGGTGAGCCCCCGGCCGCCACCAGCTTGCACCAGCGCATTGAGGCCGAGCTTGGCTGGACCTGTCGGGTGCCAAACTATTGCGACACGTTCGAATTGAATTCACGCTAACGACCCGTCTGGCGAGGCCGACAAACCCGGCCAGTGGACGCCGAGAACTCAACTTTCCTTGTTTTCGGCTTCGAACTCATCGGCCAGATTCTTTTCCAGTTGCACAAGATCCTCCGGCAACGCCACCCCAAAGACCCGCATCTGCTCCAGTATTTGGCGCACGCGCGCGTGGATTTCGTGACGCTCCAACTCTCCACCTTCAAAATCTTGAAGGACTTCCGAAGCCAGGACTTCCAGTTCATCTACTGCCATTGTGTCGCCTCCAAAAGGTGCTGAATGATTCAGATATCCTGATAATTATAGCGCAAAAACATGCGTTACGGTTTCCTGTCCGACGATTGATTTAGTATATCGGCACGTTCCATGCCTATGTCGGGCTCACCGGCGTGGGCAATGATGTGCGCTCGTGCCTGGGCGCGCATCGCCAAAGCCTGCTGCCAGGTGCCCTCGATCGTGCGGTCGCACACGATGGGCTGGCTGATGGTGATACGGATCTGGCCCCGGCGCGGGAACCAACTGTTGCCCATCATAACGGCGCGGGTGCCGCGAATGGCGATGGGCACCACCGGAACCCCGGCTTCAGCGGCGGCAATGAACGCGCCCATCTGGAACGACAGGATACCGGGCTGATTGATAAAGGTTCCCTCGGGAAAATAAACCAGCGCCGTTCCAGCTTGCACATCCTCGGCCAGTCGCTTGGCATCGGCAATGCCCTTTTCGCGCTTAAAGCGTTCTACGAAACGTGCACCCAAGCGCGTCAGCAATATTCGAGATGCCCAGTGCGACAACAGTTCGCGCTTGGCGACAAAAGAAACGGGCCGCCGGATGGCCAGCGCCAGAACAAATCCGTCAATATAGCTGGCATGGTTGGCGACGTAGACCACCGGCGCATCCGGGTCGAGCAACCGCTCGCGACCCCTAACGCTAAGCGCGATAGCGCAAAGGCCAAGCACCAACCGGCTCGCCCCCCAGGCCAGCGGCCAGCGCCATGCCTTGGGCGCAACGGCAACCAATAGCCATACCACCGGCCCCAATAGCCCGACGACCACCCATACATAAGCGGCGTAAAGCGATGCAAAGGCGGCATAAAGGATGCGGCGCAGGGTCGGGGCCATCATCATCAACGATAAACGCAAGAACTGAACCCATGGCGCGGCATGAGTTTTGCCGACCCGGCCCCCTTCATAGATGTCGCGGCTGGCGGCCCGGCGGATTTTGCCGCTGGACGTTTTTAACACTGTGTTGGGTGGCGCCAATAACACCTCGTCCGGCGGCTGGCCGGTCAAGTCAATGGAAAGTTCTTCAATGGCACGCGTAATGCGGGCGTGCGATTTTTCGTCTCTGCGTCGGGATTCTGCCAGCACCACCAGCCGCTCTGTTCCGCTGACGGGATCGGGGCTGGCAAACACCGCAACGTTGCTCTTGCGCACCCCTTCAATTTCACCCACCGCATCTTCCAGTTCCTGCGGATAGATGTTGCGCCCGGCACGAATGATGATGTCCTTGGCGCGTCCGGTGATGAACAGCTCGCCATCGGCCATATAGGCCATGTCGCCAGTGTCGAGCCAGTCGCCGTCCATCAATTCGGCGGTTTTTTCAGGGTTGTGCAGATAACCCGATGTTGCCGAAGGCCCCCTGAACTGCAACCGCCCCTCGCGCCGATCAGGCAGTTCGTGGCTGGCTGCATCCACCACACGCATCTCATGGCCGGGAAGCGCACGCCCGCAGCCAACAAATTCCAGCGCGCTGTCATCGCCTTCGGGCGCAACGGTGGCATTGCCACCGGCGCTGAATGTATCGCGTTCAATGCGCTCGATGCGCGGCCCCCTGCCCAGCGGTGGAAAGGCAAGGCCGACCGAACATTCGGCCAAACCATATACCGGCATCATCGCCGTTTTCTTAAATCCGTAGCGTGAAAAATACTCGCTGAAACGGCTAATCGTTTTCGGACTGACCGGCTCGGCGCCGTTACAGACAACCCTGAGAGATGAGAGGTCCAAGCCAGACAGTTTTTCGTCGCTGATCCGCTTGATGCAAAATTCAAATCCGAAGTTTGGCGACGACGTAATAGTGCCACCGAAACGCTGAATGGCGAAAAGCCAACGCTCAGGCCGCGCCAGGAATTTAAGCGGCGACATGATTACCAGCTCCAAACCGAAATAAAGGCTACCGAACCACGCGCCGATCAATCCCATGTCATGATAAAGCGGTAACCAACTGATAAACACATCGTCGCTCGTAGCCTGAATGGTTCGGCCCATGGCGCGAACATTGGCCAACAGATTGGCATGGGTCAGCACAACCCCCTTGGGCTCGCCGGTACTGCCGGATGTATACTGGACGAAGGCGATATCGCTAGCTGATACCCTTGGCAACGGCGGAATTTCCTTTTCCCGACTAAGGTCGTCAACGGTAGTGACCGCGCGGATGGTTTCCACCCCGCCCCGCAACAAGGTACCTAGATTTCGGGTTTCATCGGTTGCAATCAGAAACTGCGCCCGGCAGTTGCCAAGAATCCCGAAGTGACGACGCAGATGATCGCTGACCTGGCTGATCCGGGCCGGCGGGTAGATGGGTACGGGCACGCCGCCCGCATAAAGAATTCCGAAAAAAGCGAAGAAATAATCACGCCCCGTCGGCAACATCAACGCCACCGCATCGCCGGGGCTGAGGCCCGAAGCCACCAGCCCGGCAGCGACTTGCATGGCGCCATCTTGTAACTGGCTATAAGTGAGGGTTTCCCCCGCGCCGCCCTTTTCGCATTCGTCATTATATATACGGATGTGCAGGCGATCGGGCGTTTCAGCCGCATGGTGGTCGAGCATTTCGGTCAACGTACGGGCTTTGATCGGCAAGGTCACGCCTTCGCCTTTGGCCTTCGTGGCGGCTGGCTCGGATTCCGCCACGCCTTTGGGCGCAACGTAAGGTCCGATGCGTTCGCCAGCGTCCATGGCACCCTTAACCGCCGCGATCAGATCGCGCGGGGTTTCGACGTTAGCGATGCGCGCTTCGCTAAGCGTGACCTGAAAGGCATCCTCAATCCGCCCGGCAAGTTCCAGACGCCCGAGGCTGTCCAGCGCGAAATCGCGGTCGAGCAGCGAATCCTGATCGGTGCCTGGCGGCAGCGGGCGATCGGGGTGTAGTTCGGCGGCAACCGTCAGCACCAACGCCATGACCGTTTCCTTGAGCGCACCCGTATCCGCTTTATTCGCCATGACCACCCTCCACCACGTCCTCGGTTCCGCCGGTCAAATCCCGCGCAGCGGCGGCGGTCGCCCGCGCAACCTTGGCCATGAAGCCCAAGTCGAGGGTTTCGGGGCGGTCTGCGGCCGTATGGTAGTTGGGATTTCGCATAAACGCGGTATCTGTGATCATCACCGCGGGAATGCCGCGGTCCCAGAAGCTGGCGTGATCAGAAAGACGAACCGCCGGCAACAACCATCCGCGCAGCGGCACCCACAAGCTTTCGGTCGGTAAATCGCCAACGCTTTTAAATGCCCGCGCCACATTTCGCACCAGACGGCGCGAACGTCCATCACCGATAACGCCGACGAAATCACCACGCTTGGGATACCCTGCCCACCTGAGCAAAAACGGGTATTGCTGACGCGCAGAGGTGTAGCCGACCATTTCCAGCACCAATGCGGCGCTGATCTCCTTGCCGTGATGGCGGGCAT
>DAOVVL010000258.1 GCA_030637205.1 Thalassospiraceae bacterium
AAAGGTTTCTTCGGGCGTGGGCGAATCGCTTGCCCCGTCTAGCCGAAGGAAAACCGCTGCTTCCGATGCTGTAATTGGCTCACTCATTTATTCTTTTTCCCGAATTTCTTCTTGGCGCTTTTGATAATGGATTTCTTTTTTTGCTTGGGTGGTTCAACAGGTTCGGGGGCTACTGCTTCGGCTGGTGTTTCTTCGTTTTCCAGAACAAGCCCCTGAGCCAGCCAAGTTTCATATCGTGCGGTGGAAATCTTTATTTTTTGTCCAGCATCCAAGCTGCCAAGCACGGTGCTGGTGAAGTCTTTCGCGGCAATTGCTTCGATAATTTCTGGCATGGAAAACCTCAAAGATGGTGGGGAGCCGAAGCCCCCCACCTATTTTGACCTATTACAGGACAAGCGCACCAAAGAGTGCGGATGCCGGGCGCAAGCTGGCCAGGGCAACCCGCTTTTCAGCACGGATTGTCACAAGGTTTTTGGTGAAGTCGTTACCGTCAAAGCCCATTTCCACAACCGTGCCTTCGCGCACAAGGTGGTCATAGGTGGTTGCGAAATCAGCCATCTGGAATGAGCCGGAAGTCATGTTATTGGACAACACAACCGGAAGGCCCCAAACCATCGGAACGATCGAACCAAACGGATTGCCAACCACATATTCAGATGTGGAAGTTTTCAGGCGTTCAATTGCGCCCCAATCTGCCGGGTTCATAATCACACCATCAGCCGCATAATCAGCCGCGATAAGCTGATATTTCGCACGGTTCAAGCTGTCCAAGGCGGTGTCGCCAGAAACAGGCGTGAACGCTGTACGGTTGGCCGCAAGCGTCATTCCAGAAATGTTCTGGCCAGTGCCATCACCAACAAGCAACTGCAAATCTTCACGGGCATCAACGCCGTAGCGCATGCGGGTGTCGATGTAAGCAGCCACAGCCGGCGCATCAGCAAGGATCTGCTTAGATGCCTTGATCCAATGCGCAATGGTGCGGATGTTTACGGTTTGCAGTTCAAAGGTCAAATCGGTTTCGGCCTTTGATGCCGCTTCTGCCGTTTCTGCCGCGTTGTTTGTGAACGAAGCTTCACGGGTGAAATCCCAAGCGTTTGAAGAAATCGGGATGCTCACAAGCAAATCAGCGATGCGAAGCGCGCGGAATGCACCACGGACAATGCCGGGGCGCCGCCCAGGTTCAACAAGAACATCGGAATTTTCAGGCGGTGAGCCTTCCTGTCCGGTGATAGTGCTGGCCTGAACTTCCATGCGGAACTTGCTGCCAATGCCTGGATTGCTGGCAAATGCTTTGTATTCGTCAGAATTGGCAATGATCTGGCCAATGGATTGAGGCGCTTCATCACCACGGGCAACGCCAGCGGCAATTTTCTGCTCAACCTCAACAAGCTGATCAGCCAAGGCCGTTACTTTGCCAACCGCATCTTCGGTTGCTTTCAGTGCTTCGGCTTTGACTTCATCGCCGGCTTCAACAAGTTTGGCGATTTGGGCGAGAACTTCTTCATTGGAAGCCTTGAATTCAGTTTGCAAAGACTGAATCAGGGCTACGGGATCGGTGGGGGCGTCTGCCCGCACCAACCGGATGCCGCGCACAAGCGCGGTGGTATTTTTAAGCGTTTTCATTTTGCTGGTTTCCTTATTTCAGCAAGAAATTGTGAAAGGGCATTTGAAATCTTTTCATCTTGCCCCGGCGAACCAGCGTTTTGCGTGGCATCGGCAGCGTTTTGCGTGCCGTTCAATTCGCTAAACATGGCGCGGCGCTCGGAACGCGGAACCCCCTGTTTGGCGAGTAAAACATCAAGTTTGTGTTTTGCGGATGAAGCCTTTTTCTTGTCTTCAACCACTTCATCAGAAGCCAAAAAGCCATCGGCAAATCCATCTTCAACGGCTGTTTCGCCACTCATCCATGTATCTTTGTCCATCATGGCGGCAATATCAGAAAGGCTTTTGCCGGAACGGTCAGCATAAACATTGGCCATGGATTCATCGAACACAGCAAAGGTTTCAGCGGCAGCGGTCATATCGTGTTGATTGCCAATCACCAGGCCCCATGAATTGTGGATCATCAGGAAACCGGATTTGGCAATGTTCAAATCATCAGCAGCCATGGCAATGATCGATGCTGCCGAAGCAGCCAAGCCAATCACGTTCACAGAAACCGCGCCTTCATGTTCCCGAAGCATGTTATAAATGGTCACACCTTCAAAGAAATCGCCGCCCGGTGAATTGATGTTCACCTTGATATCTTCGCCCTTGGCTTTCCGCAAAACGCTATTCACGATTTTCGCGGTCATTCCTGAGCCATCGAAGCTTTCGCCAATTTGGTCATAGATGTTGATGGTGTTTTTATCATCATCTGATGCGGCCTTGACCGGCGCCCATTTGTCATAAGCAGAACTTGGGGCTTCCCAAGTTCCACCGCGCGGGGCGTCAAGTGCCTGAACTGATGGTAAGGTTCTGTGTGTCATTTTTCAGTTCCTCAATTGGCGTCATTTGCTGTTGAAGGAAAATCTTGTCGCCGCCTTCTACCGGCTCGGAGCCATCAAGCGCCTTTCGGGCTTCATTGATGGATTTCAAACCACCGCTAATTTCTGCGGCTGCATTTTTAATCCTTGCCGTTTCATCGCCGCGCAATAGGGCGCTAAAATCAAATTCTGCCCTGATATTACCACGTTCAGCCGGGGTTAATAGATTTTTTTCAATGCTGGCCTCATACCGTTCAAGATATGGGCGAATCGTGAATTTATAAAAGCCTTCAACAATTTGTTCAATGCCGCTGCCCCAGACGGTTCCGGCTTCGGTGTCATTGATCAAAACGGATGGAACACCCCAGAAGCGCGCGATATCCTCAATCTGGAAGCGGCGCGTTTCCAAAAGCTGCACATCTTTGGGCGAAAGTGAAATTTGCTGATATTTCATGCCAGCTTCAAGAACCTTGAGGGGATCGCCTTGGCCCGCCGCTAAATCAGAAAACTGTTTTCGCACTTGGGTTCTTTGATCATCGGTCAAAGTTGTATCAATCATCAGCACGCCAGTTGGCTTAAAACCGTTTCTGGCCAGCGTGCCAACCCGGTCTTCTGCTTCTGTGGCAATGCCCATCGATCGCGCCGCATATTCTAGCGGGCTTAATCCAATCACAGCATTGCTGGGCATCATCATCATGTGCCAGATATTTTGCTCTGCATAAGCGGTGGTAGTTTTGCCATTGGAATACATGAACACTTTTGAACCATCATCCAACAACTGCACTTGCATTTGTGAAGCCATCAACGGAACCAAGCCAATAAGTTGGCCGCGCGTTCCGAATTGTTTCAGGGCATAGGAATTGCCCCGCATCGATTGGCTGATGGTGGTGGTGTTCTTGAATTCAACGCCTGTTTGCCAGCGGTTGGGCATCCGGTTCAAAAGGCGTGATAAATGAAAATCTGGAATGAGCGTACGGGTTCCGTTTGGGCCAGGCTCATAAAAGTTGATTGGCATGCCGGCAACGGTTTCAGAAATGATTTTGGTGCATGCCCAAACCGCTGAAAGCTGCAAAGCAGTATCATCAGTTATGGGTTTGGTGCTGGCTGGCGTGCCGCTGGTTCCATCAACTTGGATGCCAAAAAAACGCCTGTTGGCTGCCGCACCGCCAAAGCTTAACCATTTAGGCCAAAATGCCATTTCATTGCCTCAAGGTTAT
>DAOVVL010000153.1 GCA_030637205.1 Thalassospiraceae bacterium
CGCGCTGTGCGCGATCACGATTGAGTTTTTGAAAATCGACACCGGCTTCCCAGTCGGTACCCATGGTGCCCCAGGTTGCTGTTGCGTGAGGTCGGTTATAGTGCATTCTCGTTCTCCCTAGATCGTGTCTTAATTATTATGTACCCGTCGCGCAAAAGCCCGCAGCCAAAACCATCAGGGCGCACCCGATGGCTTCACAACGCACTTTGAACGATGTAAATAATATATAATATATAAATCTTGTCCAGAAAATCGATTTTATGGAAAACAAACAGGTCTGTGAGGTTACACCCTGATCCTGACCCTTTTCCTGTGATTGCTGGTCGCGTGGTTGCTGGGTGGTTGCTGAAAAATTCAAGGCCTCAACCGTTTCCAGCCAAGGCCTTGATTTAATTGGTGGGCGCACACGGACTCGAACCGTGGACCCGCTGATTAAGAGCAGTTGAGGATTCTCTAATTTCAAGGGTGTTAGGCACTTTTGCGGCCAGTTTGGGGTCTATTTAGAGCAATGTGGTGCACCGGAAGTATCTAACAATATAGGGCCGCATTTAAACGCTTAGCGGACTACTTTGAGGATTAGCGTTTAGGTCCGCTTCTGACCCTTAGCGGACATTGGGTCGTACCCAATAAATTGCACAGGGGGTAACTTAAATTAGAAAGAAATTAAATGGCCAGTCCCCAGATTCTGGATATGAGTGGATGAAACAAACGGGAATGCCGACAAGGCCGAAAACAGCGCCGGAAGGTTCAGGTGTCTCCCGCATATAGAGAACTTGGGAAATAAGAACATCTTGGTTATACGGCGGCCCGGCGGCGAGGCACCTTGGTGGCGCTGTTCGTACGAGATTTTTTAGGTTTGTCGTGTTTTCTGAGATTGTCCTTTTCCTTGCCTTGGGCGCGCCGGGTGATGTCGCTCAGGCCGTCGCCAAGAGTCGGGCGCAATTCCTTGAAATAGCATCCAAGGGCCAAGGTATCGGTAATTCTAGCCTGTGCCATGGCCGCCATGATATCGCCGGTGTCGTGGCCCTCAGGAAGCTCTCTCACCGACATGCCCAGGTTCTTGTAAGTCTTTGTTGTCTTGTCGAAGGTGACGCAGGGCGATAAGACATGCAGGTAAGAAAACCCCCTATGCGCCAAGGCCTGTTCAATCATTTTCGCCAAATGGTGGGGGTGTCCGGCATAAGCCTGCCCAACCCAGGCGGCACCATAGGATAGAAGCATCATCAACGGATTTAGCGGTGCGTCATGGTTTTCGAATGGCGAGGTCGATGTCTTAAAGCCCAGCACCGAGGTTGGCGATGTTTGCCCCTTGGTCAGGCCGTAAATGCCATTGTCGAACAGGATGTAGGTCATATCCACGTTGCGCCGGGCGGCATGGGGGATATGGGCACCGCCGATGGCGAACGCATCACCATCACCGCCAACGGCGATCACCGTCAGTTTTTCATTGGCGACCTTGATTCCCGTCGCCACCGGTAGAGCGCGGCCATGCAGGGTGTGGAAGCCGTAAGTATTGACGAAAAACGGAAAGCGTGACGCACAGCCGATCCCGGAAACCACGACCGTTTCATCCGGGTCAATGGACAGATTGTTCATCGCCGTCGTCATTCCTTCGACGATTGAGAAATAGCCGCATCCCGGACACCAGGTCGGAAACGATTTCGAGCGATAGTCCAAGCGACCGCTATCGTAAATCTCTTCCAGTTTCTCTTCCAGATAGACCGGCTGCTCAATATTCGACATCTCTACCCTCACTCGGCTGCAAGGCGTTTGCGGCCTTTTGCTTTGCCCGGCTTTTTACCTGCCAGACGGCGAATTTCGTCAAGAATATCCTGAACATGCATCGGCGTGCCGGGCACGCGGTTGAGCCGGGTCACCGAGCGGCCCGTCGCGCCCGTCAACATATTAGCGAATTGCCCTTCGTAATTCAGTTCCGGAACCAGAACCTCACGGCTATCGTTGAGGAGCGCATTAATCGGCTCCAAGGGCAGCGGCGACAGCAACACGACCTTCATGGCGGCGCATCGGATTCCTTCCGTCCTAGCCACAATCATGGCTTCCAGAATCTCGCCGAAAGTCGAACCCCAGCCGATGATGGCAACATCGACCTTGCCCTTGTCGCCAAAGCGTTTGGACATGTTGATGTTGGGGAGACGAGGCACTGAAAGCAGTTTTTCATGGCGTTTTTGGCTCATCTTCTGATGGGTTTGATCTCTGGGCCGTCCTTTTTCGTCGTGCTCAAGGCCGGTAACGACATGACGATACCCTTTGTCGCCGGGAATAGCGCGTGGGCTGATGAAGTCCTTGGTAATTTCGAAGCGATGATAGGTTTGGTCTTTCTTCAACTTACCCACCGGCTTTGAGCAATTTTCCTTAAAGGGATTCTTGGCTGGCAGTTCGACCGCCTCGTAGCGGTTGGAAAGATAAAGATCAAGCAACACAATGACCGGCGTCTGGTAGCGCTCAGCGATTTCAAAGGCCTTGCCAGCACATTTGTAACAGCCCTCAACGTTTGTCGGCGCAAGTACGACCCTCTGGCTGTCCCCGGCAGAGCCGAAAACGGCTATATTCAGGTCAGACTGTTCCGTCTGGGTCGGCATGCCTGTACTGGGGCCACCACGCTGCGAAACGAAGATCACCGCAGGCACCTCGGCCATGGCTCCCAACCCCATCATTTCTGACATCAATGCGAACCCCGGCCCCGACGTCGCCGTCGCCGCCCTGACACCAGCGTATCCAGCCCCAATGGTTGCTGAAATCGCCGAGATCTCGTCTTCCGTTTGCAGCATCGTTTTACCTTTTACAGGTAGTTCGGAGGCCAGCCGTTCCATGATGGTCGTCGCCGGTGTGATCGGGTAGCCGAAGAAGGCATCCAAGCCGGCGTCCATGCAACCCCGGACTATCGCGCCATTACCGCTCATCATCATCAGGTCGCCATTACGCGCATTGCTGGGGGGTGGATTAAGGTGCCCCTCGTCCAAGCGGAAGGTGTCGCGGCCGACCTCGAAGGCGGCGTCAAAAGCCTGAATATTAATCTGGGTCAGAGAAGCGGGCTTGGCACTGAACTTGTCGGATATGACGCCGTAGAAAACGTCCCTGGGCATGCCATAAAGACCGGCTAAATAACCCACTGCGGCGATGTTGCGCGACCGGGCCGAACTGGTCACCTGTTCTGATAACTCTCGAAACGGAACGCCGTACGGCAAGTGCGTTAATAACAAATGGCCGGAAATA
Organism: Thalassospiraceae bacterium; assembly: GCA_030637205.1. GTDB lineage: Bacteria > Pseudomonadota > Alphaproteobacteria > Rhodospirillales > Magnetovibrionaceae > DAOVVL01. The sequence goes on from DAOVVL010000153.1 coordinate 3,235, forward strand.
TGAGCGCCTTCGGGCACCATCGAAACCGGCGTGTCTTCATAGATTACGGCGCCGAAATCCCTGACCTCGACAACATGGGGAATGGCATGGGAATCATCTAACGAAATCAAGACATCGGAAAGAGGTTTCAACGAATAAGTCTGTTCAGACGATATCCTCACGCGCGAAATGCACTTGCCGAAACCTCTGATCTCCGGGGGGTAAACGTCAAAGGCAATGACCTTATAACCGGCTTTCGCCATTGCCCTTTTCAGGATATCGCCGGCAGCGATAGTGCCGTCACCCGCGGAACCGCATATGGCGATCTGGATATCAGTTGATTTTTTTTGCGCTCTTGCCATGTCCGCTACTTGTGTTTCCAGTAGGGTGAATCGATCTCGCCCTTCTTATTGATAAAAAGCTGGTCATCCTTATGGGTGCTGATCGTCTTTTTGCCACCAGTCATGTTGATGGCGGCAATTTTTCCCATTTCCTTGATGTAGTGCCAGCCGTAGTAAAACAGATAATTATTTTCTTCCGGTGACCAGATCTGGCAGACATCTCCGACCGCCCATATGCTATCGTTGGTCGTCTTCAGTTCGGGGTTTACCAAGAGGCCACGCTCGATATCGACATCGGCTCCGATCATGAAGTCCAAGGAAGGCATCAGCCCGCAGAACGGCATGACGGCGTCACCGTCAATGCCACCGCCATCATCAAAGACAACCCGGCGGGCGGGCTTGCCCTTGGTTCCCTGCTTGACCGCCACCACCTTTTTGTCGAGTTCCACCTTGATTCCCATATCCTCAAGAACCGTGACGAATTTGACACGCTGATCGTCGGTGACTTCGTGCGGCCAGAATAATTGCTCGCTGGCGACCAGGGTCACCCGGTGACCAACGCCAACAAGTGTGCGGGCAAGGTCAAGGCCGGTCATATCACCGCCGAGCATGATGACGTGGCCTTTCTTCGGCAATGCCTCGCGTATCTTGACGGCGTCCTCATAACTTCCAAAGCTATTCATGAGCGGGCGGAACTCCCTTAAGCCTTCGGGCAGATAACCACCACCTCCACTGGCGACCAGCAACTTGTCGTAAGAAATCTCTTCTTTATGTTTGAGCAGAACCTCCTTGTTCTTGGCATCGACGCGATTAACCCAACTGTTGCGACGAACGGTGATCCGGTTTTTGTCATAAAATTCTGGTGGATAGGCCAGCAATTCACGCCAGCCACTGACGCCGTTAAAGACCCGCGGTAGCTCATAGCGGCTGATAAACAGCAATTTTGATCCGGTAATCTGAGTAATGCGGCATTCGGGATCGCGCCGACGGATGGTCAATGCAGCCTCACTGCCTGCGCTGCCGGAGCCGATGATGACGATGTGGGTTTGGGCGCTCATCGTTTCGCCCCCCTCTTGGGTCCGTTCTTTTTGGACCCTTTCTTGCCGTTACTGTTGTCGGAAACGTCATGATAAAAAATTTCGTTCTTGGTGATCGAAATGCACTTCGTCGGGCAAACCATGAAACAGGCGCCGCAGCGAATGCATTCGTTGTTGTCGATCCAGATGGCACTGACCTTGTCCCACTCCCCGGCTTCCAGCAGGGCGCCGTAGGTGCCGTCCTCGTTGATATCGACACCTTCGATCAATTTGATGCAGTCGCGCGGCGCAACCTCGATGCAGGCGCGACAATAGATGCAGTTATCGACATCAATTTCATAGCGGTGATAGCAAAGATAGCAGCGCTTCGCCTCTTCAAGAGCCGTTTCCAAGTCCATTCCTTCCTCGACCTCGGCGGTCAGTCCCTTGCAACGGCCCTGCAACTTCGACGTCGGCATCTCCTGCCTAGGGATGAAATCATAGGCCCGTTCGCGCATGGGGCCGTCGACATTCTCGATCTTGACGACTTCCTTGCGGCGCTCGTATCCCATCAACCAGGCGTCCATTTTTAGCGCGATTTCGCGGCCATGGCCGACGGCTTCGACCACGGTGCCAGCGCCGCGGACAAAATCACCCGCAGCAAACAATCCCCCGACGGAGGTCATGCCGTTCTCGTCGATCTTCACGTTGCCCCAATCGTCTAATTTCAGTTTCACATCGAGGTAGTCATTGACCGTCTTTTGTCCGATGGCGATCAGCAGGGTGTCGCAGGCCTCTTCGAATTGCGAGCCCTCGATCGGAATCGCCTGACGGCGACCATTTTTGCGCCAACCGCCGAGCCTGTTCTGAACGAACCTGACCCCCCGCAAACGACCATCGGGACCAGTTATCAAGCCAACCGGTGTTCGCAGGCCGAGGATTTCAACGCCTTCGCGTTTCGCTTCGAAAATTTCATCTTTGGCGACTGGGATGTA
>DAOVVL010000167.1 GCA_030637205.1 Thalassospiraceae bacterium
GCGGCAAACGAGGCGGCGTGGTGGTAATTCACGAAAACCGCGGCCTTAACCCCTATATCGCCGAAGTCGCCCGCAGGATTGCGGTCGCCGGCTTTACTGCCTTAGCGCCGGACGGCCTCAGCCCGCTTGGCGGCTACCCCGGCACTGACGACGAGGGCAAGGTAATGCAAAAGACGCTGGATAGGGGAAAGCTGCTGGAAGACTTCATCGCCGCCTACGGCTATTTGAAGGCGGACGGCAATTCCAACGGCAAGGTCGGTTCGGTCGGTTTTTGTTATGGCGGCGGGGTCTGCAATACGATGGCGGTTCGCCTGCCGGATTTAAGCGCATCGGTTCCGTTTTACGGCAGCCAGCCCAAAACAAGTGAAGAGGTGGCCATGATCAAGGCACCGTTATTGCTGCACTATGGTGAACTGGACAAACGCATCAACAAGGGCTGGCCCGATTATGAAGCCAAGCTGAAAGCGCACGGCAAGGATTACACGGCGCACATGTATGCAGACGTCAACCACGGCTTTCACAACGACACCACGCCGCGTTACAACAAGGACGCCGCCGAACTGGCTTGGGAGCGCACGATTGCGTTTTTCAATGAAAAGCTGGCTTGATCAATAGCTATCATTCCTGTCCGACCTTTCCCTCTTTTTCCTTTTGTCAAAAAGCGGGCGGCGGTTAACCAGTTTTTCAAGCAAGCGTAGCTCGATATCCGTGTGATCGATGACCGGGGCCGTTTCGATGCGCTTGCGCGCGCCGCGTTTGTAAATATAGCGCGGCGAGTCATGGTGCGTGGTCTTTACGGTTTCCAACAGCTTGTTATCGCCAGCGCCCACCAGATCGGCCTTGCCATAACAAACGCAGGCGTAAGTCCGGGCTGGCGTAACATCCACATAACACGCCGTGCCGCGAATGCCGATGGTAGCAAATGGCGTTTCGATGCGGGTGGTGGTTTTACCAAATACCGACAGCACCGCGCCCGATGCCACACGGATCAAGCCCGAAACCTGGCCTTCTTCGGTAATCTCGAAATCTTCGGCGTAAAATTCCAGCTCGGCATTTTCACGGATCATATAGGCGTGCTGGCCGATGATGATGATGCCGCTGCCATTGCGCCCGGTGGTGACCACATCACCCGGCTTTACGACCTGATGAATTCTGGGAATTCGCCCGTTGATCTTGAAAATACCTTTAAATTCCTGAACGCCCGGAATGACCGGAACATCGGAATTGGCCCCGGCCAGGCGCACCATCGCCAACATCGCCGGGGTCGCGCCCCCGGCCAGCAACAACGCCTGGATCAATCGGCGCCGGGTTGGGTGAAATTTTCGCAGGTTCATCTAAGCTCCCTCCCCTTGAAACTTAAGAACTGTGCCGGGAGCTTTCCACGTTTGAAAGCATTAGCGCAAATAAAAAACCCGCTCAATCAAGAACGGGTTTTTAAATTCAGTCGTTGCGAAGGGTGCGTCTTTAAGCGGCTTTCGCAATAGCGCGCTGAACGCGGCGCTTGAGCTTTTTGGCTTCATCGGTCAGCTTGCGGTTGGTGGTGCCCAACAGGTAAGCATCCAGGCCGCCGTTGTGTTCAACGGTGCGGATGGTGCTGGCGCAAATGCGCATGCGCACGCTTTGTCCCAATGCTTCGCTTAGCAACGATACATCCTGCAGGTTAGGCAGGAAGCGCCGACGGGTTCTGTTTTTTGCGTGCGAAACGTTGTTACCGGTCTGCACACCACGGCCTGTGAGGCCACACTTTCTAGCCATGATTAAGGCTCCTAAAAGACTTCAAATTCAATTCAGGTCCGGATTGCCCAAAGCTTGGGAAACGGCCTGTGTGGGCGATTTTTTAAGGACTTGGCGGCGCTTCGTCAAGCCCCTTTAAGCATCAAAGGCCTCTCTATTGCGCCCATTGGCCCTAAATCGACCATTTGGCGCAAAAAATGTGGCTTTACCAGCTATCCATGGCCGATTTCAGGTTTTCGTCCAGCTTGTCGAGGAACTGTCCGGTGGTCATCCACGCCTGATCGGGGCCGATCAGCAGCGCCAGATCCTTGGTCATGTGGCCCGATTCTACCGTATCGACGCAGACCTTTTCCAGCGTTTCGGCAAACTTGACCACGTCAGGCGTTTCATCAAAGCGCCCGCGATACGCAAGCCCCCGGGTCCACGCAAAGATCGACGCAATAGGATTGGTCGACGTTTCGCTGCCCGCCTGGTGCTGGCGATAGTGGCGCGTGACGGTGCCATGCGCCGCTTCGGCCTCAATGGTTTTGCCGTCCGGCGTTATCAGAACAGACGTCATCAACCCTAACGAGCCAAAGCCCTGCGCAAGTGTGTCGGACTGCACATCGCCATCATAGTTCTTGCACGCCCAGACGTATCCACCGGCCCATTTCATCGCCGCCGCGACCATGTCATCGATCAGGCGATGTTCATAAGTGATGCCGGCTTCCTTGAAGCGGTCAGCGAATTCTTCATCGAACACTTCCTGAAACAGGTCTTTGAAACGACCGTCATAGACCTTGAGGATGGTGTTTTTGGTTGAAAGATACACCGGCCAGCCAAGATCGAGGCCGTAGGTGAGACATGATCGGGCAAAGCCGCGAATGCTGTCATCAAGGTTGTACATGCTCAAGGCGACACCGGCGCTGGGGAAATCGAACACTTCGCGTTCAATCACTTCGCCGTCTTCACCTTCGAACTTCAGGGTCAGCTTGCCGGGGCCGGGCACCTTGAAATCGGTGGCGCGGTATTGGTCACCAAAAGCATGACGGCCGATAACAACGGGCTTGGTCCAGCCCGGAACCAGACGCGGCACGTTTTTACAAATGATCGGCTGGCGAAACACGGTGCCGCCGATGATGTTGCGGATGGTGCCGTTGGGCGAACGCCACATTTCCTTGAGGCCAAATTCCTCAACGCGCCCTTCATCTGGCGTGATGGTCGCGCACTTGACGCCAACCCCATATTTCTTGATGGCTTCGGCGGAATCGATGGTGATCTGGTCGTTGGTTTCGTCGCGCTTTTCGACCGAAAGGTCATAGTATTTCAGGTCCACATCCAGATACGGCAGGATCAGCTTGTCCTTGATGAAGGCCCAGATGATGCGGGTCATTTCATCGCCGTCCAGTTCGACAAGCGGGGTGGCTACCTTGATCTTCGACATATCGGGAGGTCTCCTCAACAAATGAGCGAGCGCCGAAATGGGGCGCGATTGCCCGGAACATAAGGCCCCGGCGGGGCTTTTGCAAGAAGCGGCTCTCCATTTCCTGCGGGCTGGCGCTCGGCAATTACACTCGGCAATTACACTCGGCAATTACAAATGACTGGTCAGCACTTCCTCGGTGGTGTGGGGCTGGCTTTCGATGGCCGCAAACACGTCATCAACGTGGCCCACCATTGAAAATAATGATCGCACCTGATGATGGCCAAAGCCCTGCTCCACCACCTGGTCGATCAATGCCGTAAACGGGTCCCAATAGCCGTCGATGTTGACGAACACCACCGGCTTTTTGTGCTGTTGCAGTTGTTTCCAGGTGGTGATTTCGATGGCTTCTTCAAGGGTGCCGATGCCGCCCGGCAGCACCACAAACGCATCTGATTTTTCAAACATCAGGGCTTTTCTGGCGTGCATGCTTTCGACCAGCAACTCCGTCGCGCCCTCAACCGTGCCGACCTCGTAGGCGCGCAGAAATTCCGGGATTATGCCGGTGACCTTGCCACCTGCCGCGATGGCCGCGTTGGCCGTTTCAGCCATCAGGCCGATGCCGCCGCCGCCATAGATCAGTTGAATGCCTTTTTCGCCCAACAGTGTGCCCATCCGGCGCGCCTGAACCGCAAAATCGGGGTTATCGCCGCTTCGCGAGCCACAAAATACGCACACACTAGCGGGCCACAAAGGGTCGGACATATAGGAACTCCTTAAAATTTGCGGATTTGCCGCTTTTAACAGTTGTAGCCGCATCTGGCCCTATAACCCAAGCCCCTTGCAAACTGGCCTATATTCGCGAAACTGTCCCCGGTGGCGAAATGGAGCCATAAATTCAGGGAGAGTTATATATGACACGTCTTTTTTCAGCAGCGTTCGCGCTATTGTTGGCGGTTAGCGTATTGGGCATGGATAGCACTGCCACCGCGCAGGATGCCGCCACCGAAGGTGCTATCAAATACCGCAAATCGGTGATGAAGACCGTCGGCGGCAACATGGGCGCCATTGTCGGCATCATCAAAGGTTCCGGCGACAAGGCCGACCTGACTTTGCACACCGGACAGATGGCCAAGACTTCCATGATCGTAGGCAAACTTTTCCCCGAAGGTTCCGACTTTGGCGAAACCACCGCGCTTCCCGTGATTTGGGAAAAGCCGGATGACTTTGCCAAGGCTGTCAAAATGATGCAAGACGCGGCTGCGGGCATAAACACCGCTGCTGCCAGTGGCGACATGGCCGTAATCGGTCCCGCCTTGGGCAAACTTGGCGAGTCCTGCAAGAACTGTCATGAAAACTTCCGTGAGAAGAAAGAACGGAAGAAATAGTCTCAATCGTGGCTTTCTTTAGAAACAAAACCGCCGCCTTGGCCGTACTTACGGTTGGGGCGGCGTTGTTGTTTTCAACTGCTGCTACAGGTGCAGAAAAAACTGCCCAGGAACGCGGGCGTTATATCTTTGATCTGGCGGGCTGCGAGGGCTGCCATTTTGACAAGAAGAACAAGGGGCCGAAGCTGGCGGGCGGGCGCAAGTTTGAAACCGATTTCGGAACGTTTTTCAGCCCCAACATTTCGCCAGACCCTGAAACCGGGATCGGCAACTGGACGTTTGATGATTTTGAACGCGCCATGCGGTTGGGCATCAGCCCCAGCGGGGCAAACTATTATCCGGCGTTTCCCTATTCAGCTTACACCCACATCTTAGGCGACGACCTGAAAGACCTGTGGGCGTATCTGCTAAGCCGCCCGGCGGTTAAACGCGCAAACCAGAACCACGACCTGAAGTGGCCGTTTTCGTGGCGCAAACTGATCGCGGTTTGGAACTGGCTGTATCTGGACGCAGGCCCC
>DAOVVL010000087.1 GCA_030637205.1 Thalassospiraceae bacterium
AACGTTGCGGCTTCGGTTCCCAACTCGACCGAGACCATCGACAGCGTGACCATTGCAGGCATGACGCCGGGTTCCGTTCTGACCAACGGTACCGACACGTTTGAAATCGACGCCAGCGGATCGGTAACCCTGACGGCTGGCCAACTGGCCGGGTTAGAGCTGACGCCACCGGCTGATGACACCTCGGCGATGAATTTGACCTGCACGGCAACCTCAACCGACGGCACCAGCGCATCTGCGGATGTGGCGGTGGATATAACCCCGGTTGGCGATACACTGGTCGTTTCCATCAGCTCCCAAGGCGGGGCGGAAGACGGCGGAGCTATCGAAATTACCGCCAGTGCCGATGTTCCCAATTCGACCGAAACCGTTTCCGGCGTGACCATCGGCGGCGTTCCTGCCGGTGCGACCCTGTCTGCCGGTACGGATGCTGGCAACGGCAACTGGACTTTGGATGTTTCTGACCTTGACGGCCTGACCCTGACGCCCGTTGCCGACTGGAGCGGTGAAGTAAACCTGAGCATTGATGCCACCTCAACCGATGGCGGTTCGGCCAGTGCGTCTGGCACATTTGAAGTGGCCGCAGTTGCCGATGACCCGACGCTGGGCATGACCATTGAAGCCCCAAGCGTGACCACCACCACCACAAATGAGGGAACGGTCGAAGGTTCGGATTACACCAACATGGAATTTGGTTCTCAATATGCGGGCATGGCAAGCGAAACTATTGACGATTCCGGCTTCAACAAAATTGAAGGCGATGATGACCATCTTAGAGGCACCGAAGGCGATGACTTTATCGAAGGCGGGCAAGGTAAAGACCACCTGGATGGCAAAGGCGGAGACGACGTCCTTGTTGGTGATAAAGGTGAGGACAAGCTTCATGGCCACGAGGGTGCTGACACCTTGTACGGCGGTTTGGGCAAAGACAGCCTTAAGGGTGGCGATGACGATGATTCGCTGTTTGGCGGATCAGGTGACGACCGGCTTGAAGGCGGTGAGGGAAATGACTGGATCGATGGCGGTTCAGGTGATGATACCCTGAAACTTTCCGGCGCTCGTGAAGAATATCTGGTCACCCGGTTGGGCGACAGCGATACCTACATCGTTGAACATTTAAACGGTGGTGATGACGGTATCGATATGGTTCAAGGTGTGGAAAATTTCAAGTTTGATGACCACGACAATGACCACGAAAATCGCGAGACCATGACGCTGGATGAAGTTCTCGACAGCAACCCGACCGGCGGCGAGGTGACGACATCAACATATGTCTATGACATCTCGTTCGATACCCAGCAAAACGATGCTGATGGTTCGGAAACGCTATCCGATGTTACGATTTCGGGCGTACCTTCCGGGGCCAGCCTTTCTCAAGGAACTGATAACGGTGACGGCTCGTGGACGCTTTCACCGACCGATATGCAGGGTCTGACCCTGACCACCGATGACAGCACCGGCGGGTTCTCGTTGAATGTGTCGGTTGATTCCACGGATGGCACTTCTACCGCCACCACGGACTTCGATATCATGTTCGCCGATCCCAATACGCTGGAAGTTGATGGCGAGACTTACGACATGAGTTCGCTGAACGAAGGCGAAAGCGTGGATGTTTCGGCCACCGGTGGCACCATCGGTTCCGAGGTCACCCCGGCGGAAACCACCACAAACACCGATCCGGATACCGGTGATGGTTATACGCTCACCGATACCACCACGGTGGATATTCCGGGCACCAGCGACAACAGCTAAGTTCGGACCGGCTGACAGGGGAATAGTTCTCCAAGGCCAGACAGATGAAAACGGCGGCTTGCGGAAATTCCGGAGCCGCCGTTTTTTATTGTTTGCCGAGGGGGTGAACGGCCTTGATTATTGCCGAGGGGTTGAACGGCTAACTTTATTCGTTGCCCGGTTTTTCGCGGTAGTGCGCCCAAAGTTCTTTGCCGCCCCGGTTTTCAAGGAAGTTGATCAATGCCGAAACCGGCTTGCGATCAAACTTGGACCCGGTTTCTTCCAACAGGATATCGGATACCTTTTCGAACGTCATGGCGTCGCGATAGGCGCGCGGGCTGATCATGCCGACAAAAGCGTTGGCCACGGAAAGAATACGTGCCGGCATCGGGAAATCTTCCCCGGTTTTACCCAGCGGACCGCTACCGTCGAGCGTTTCACCCATTTGTCGAACCGTATCAACCACCGGACCGTCAAAGGTGACATCCTGCAATAAATCGGCGCTGACCAGATGGCTGTTCATCAACAGGTTGCGTTCTTCGTCGCTGAGATCCCCGGCTTTGGTCAGCACATCGGGCGAAATAAAGATTTTGCCCAAATTCATCAGGCTGCCGGCAATTTCCACCGCCTTGGAGTTTTCTTCTTCGACAGCCATTTCTTCAGCAATGGCCTTGGCGACCTCGGCAACATGGGAAGAATGGTTCGACGAAAACGGATCGCGGCGATCGACCACGCTGACCAGCGTATTGATGAGTTGGTGCAACATCTTTTCACTGCGCCGACGCTCGCGCGTTAATTCTGTGATGTCGTCCAAAATCATTAACACACCGGGCGGGTGGTCGCGGTCGCCACGCAATGGAATGTGGTCCGACTTGATGACTTGTAATTCGGCATCCGCACCACCGTCGTCGTCACCAAATACTGTGATGTGTTGTTCGCGCGCGCCATCGCGATCATCGGTTTTTTCAAACAGATCAAGCACGCCCTTGTTAATATCTGCCCACGCCTGCGCCTTGATCGGGCCGATAACCGAAGCCATGGTCTTGCCCATCATGTCGGCGGCCGCGATCCCCGCATTTATGGCTGCCGGTTCATTGGCATAGGTATAGGTGGTGGTGCCATCCACGGCCACGATCTCGGTCGGTTGCGAGTTGGATATCAGGTTCATGAATTTGGACAGGTTTTCAAATCGCGTCGATGAAAGGCGGAAGTTTTCTGCCGCCTGGGTGGCGCGCAATGAGCTGCCATGGCGCCATACCGCAATAATGGCAACGCTCACGCCGACAATAATCAATGAAAACACGGTAATCAGGGTATTGAGGCGCGTCTCGGTTTCGGCCATGGCCTCATTGCGGTCGATCTTGCGCACCAACACCCAGTCGATATTGGCGATGGGCCTTGAAACCATCAAAACCTGGTTTCCGGCATAGTCGCGCAGTTCGCCAAATCCACCCGGTTTTTCAACGGCGTAGGCTGCATCCAGTTCCGGCGTATCAATTGCCAGTTCACGCTTGAGCGCCTGGGTGCCGTCCATCAGCGGGCTTAAATATTGCACCGTGGTGTTGCTCGGGCGCACCAGATAGGTCTCGGCAGTTTTAGTTGTCTGGCCGGGCTGTTTAAGCTTCGAGAACAGGTCTTCATCAACCACCCGCAAACCCACCACGGCGCCGATGCCGCGCGCGCTTTCATCATCCTGAATCCCATAGACGGGCAGGGCAAATCCGATGGTCGGCAGATTGGACGCGCCCAGGAATATATCAATGACCACCGGTTCGCCTTGCAGCGCCAACTCAACGGCTTCGCGAATGGCGGGCGACAATGGCGGCATACTGGGCGAACTGGTGACGGGCTTACCATCGGCATTAATCAGGCCAATACCGGCAACCCCGGCGCGTTCAATATTGGCGGAAACTTCTGCGGCTTCGATGGGTGGCTTGAAGCCGCTTCGTTCCGCAATGGCGGTCAGGACATTTCTCAAAAATTGCGTTTCGGCGGCACCATCGCTGGCGAACGGGTCATCGCTTTTCTGGTCTTTGGCTGATGCAATTTCGGTCATGTAAAGTTGCAGGGAAGCATTTTCCGACAGTTCGCGCATAACCGCGAAATTATCTTCGATCCATGCATTGACGTCGGCGGCGCGTGAATCAGCAACGATGCTCAAGCGCACCTGCCATTGTTGCAGGTCGCGGGCGCGCTCATCCTCGACAAACTTGAACGCAAAAAGAACGGCGATCACCAGGGTGGCAAGCATGCCAACGCCGACAGCAATGGTTTTCATATTGACGGGGCGCTTGGCATCTTCAAGTTGCGCTTCACCCGCAGCCTTTGCAGCCTCGACATCCTTGGGTTGTTCGGAATTTTCCCCGCTCAAAACGACTTCCCCCTATATTTTTTTAGGCTGACATGATCTTCGCCAACATCAATTAGCAATGACTTTAGCGGTTTGCCAAGGGCTTCGCAAAGGACGAATAATTGTCTCATAACCTACTGAAATATAACATAAAATCACCCCATTGTGGGGGCGGGTTTAAGGATTTATACTGCCCCTCAATGCCAGATTGTGCCCACCATCGCCGTGTTCAGACACGCCTGAAAGTGAAACGACACATCAAGTGTGGTGCAATCGCGGCTGCATTGTTTATGTCGCCTTTTCTGATGTCTGCCAACGTAGCTACGGCCGCACCGGCACCCAGTTTTTTCAATTCGACCGAGCAGGTTAATTCAGACCTCAAGCCCTTCAAGAAATGGACCGGCGCTCTAAAACGCTATTCCAAGAATGAAGCGGCCAGAAAAGGTGGCCCCTGTGGCGGTAAGGAACTGAACGCATGCAGTTACGGTAAATGGATGGCGTTTCTCGAAGGCATCAAGGGCAAGGATGCGGCGACCCAGGTGCGCGAGGTCAACAATTACATGAACCGCGCGCCATATATCACCGATAACAAAAACTGGGGCGAAAAGGATTACTGGGCGGTGCCCAGCGAATTCATGGCCAAGTTTGGCGACTGCGAAGACTATGCCATCGCTAAATACATGTCGTTGCGCCTTCTGGGATTTAAGGAAGAAAACATGCGCGTTGTCGCGGTTAAGGACATGAACCTGAAGGTTGGCCACGCCATTCTGGTGGTTTTTTTCGGCAAGAAATCATACGTCCTGGATAACCAGATCAAGCAGGTGATCTCGACCACCAAGGTCAGGCATTACATGCCGGTCTTTTCCATCAACGCGTCTTCGTGGTGGAAACACTTACCCGCGTCTTGATGATTTTTCTTAAAATTTAATTAGACCGATGAAGTCAGTCGCGCCGTTCCACATCTGTTCGGCGGCTCTGGGCGCGTCGCACGTCAACCTCGCGGCGTTCAGTTTCATTGCGGCGATAGGGCGGGGTGCGGCGCTCAGTTTCATTGCCGGCATCCGCGTTAAGGCGGCGTTCTTCGTCAGATCGACGACAATCGGGTTCACGGCGTTCCTCGTTGTCGCGGCGGTCATCTTTTACACGACGCGTCTCGGAACTGCGGAACTCTCTTCCCTTGTAATCAGACTGTTTTGGCATATTTTTGATACCCTTGAATATTTTCGATTCTCAGGGCACCCCAAGGCTCAAGTATTTCAGATTTCCTTGAAATCGGCAACAAAGCACTGGGGCCACGCGAAAATATGGCGACATTCGCCTCGCTTTCCCCTAAACAATCCCCATCCACCAGTCACCCGGGCCCAGCAACAGGAACCCCCTTGAACCCATGAGCGCACTTGACGATTCCATTGCCAGCCGCCGCACCTTTGCGATTATCTCGCATCCCGATGCCGGTAAAACCACGCTGACGGAAAAGCTGCTGCTGTTTGGCGGCGCGATCCAGATGGCGGGGGCTGTCAAAGCGCGCGGGGCTGCACGGCGTGCGCGATCTGACTGGATGAAGGTTGAGCAGGAACGCGGCATTTCGGTGGCATCATCGGTGATGACGTTTGAGTACGATACGCGCACCTTTAACCTGCTTGATACCCCCGGCCATGAAGATTTTTCCGAAGACACATACCGAACCCTAACCGCTGTCGATTCCGCCGTCATGGTAATCGATGCGGCCAAAGGTATTGAAGGGCAAACGTTGAAGTTGTTTGAAGTGTGTCGTTTGCGCGATGTGCCGATTACCACGTTCATCAACAAGCTTGATCGCGACGGCCAGGATCCGTTCGATTTGTTGGACGAGATTGAACAAACCCTGGCGCTGGACGTAACGCCCGCCAGTTGGCCCATCGGCATGGGCCGTGAATTTTTGGGCTGTTATGATCTGTTAAACGATCGCCTGGTCCTGATGGCGCGTTCCAAGGGTGAAACGTTAAGCGACGGCATTGAATGCAAAGGGCTCGATGATCCCAAACTTGATGAGCTGTTGCCCGATTGGGCAGTTACCAAGTTGCGCGAAGATGTGGAAATGGTGCGCGGCTTGTGCCCGGAATTTAATTTGCAAAGCTTTCTCGAAGGGCACATGTCGCCGGTATTTTTCGGCAGTGCCATCAATAACTTTGGCGTTCGCGAATTGCTTGAAGGCCTGGCAAAAAATGCCCCGCCGCCGCAGCCGCAACCGGCTGTGGAACGCATGGTGGATCCGATTGAGAAAAACGTTACCGCCGTGGTGTTTAAAATTCAGGCCAATATGGACCCCAAACACCGCGACCGCATCGCCTTTGTGCGCATCAATTCGGGCCATTTCAAACGCGGCATGAAGTTAAAACATATCCGGTCTGGAAAAGTGCTCAACATTCACAACCCGGTGCTGTTTCTCGCCCAAGACCGCGAAACCGCGGAAGAAGCCGTGGCCGGCGACATCATCGGCATCCCCAACCACGGCAATCTTCGTATCGGTGATACCCTTAGCCAGTCGGAAGAACTGCACTTTACCGGCATTCCGACCTTTGCCCCTGAATACCTGCAAAAGGCGCGGCCCGATGATCCGATGAAGGCCAAACACCTGGGCCGCGCGTTGCAACAGATCGCCGAAGAAGGTGCGGCGCGGGTGTTCAAGCCGACCATCGGTTCCGACTGGGTGGTTGGCGTGGTTGGCCCGTTGCAGTTTGAAGTTCTGGCCGACCGCATTCGCACCGAATACGAAATCCCGGTGCATTTCGAGCCGACCGAGCTTTATACCGCGCGTTGGGTTGAAGCCGATGATGCAAAGCTGGTGAAAGACTTTGTTGATGCCAACCGCGTCAGCATGGGCACCGATCACGATGGTGCGCCGGTGTTCATGGCGCGCAATGCATGGCACTTGAACAAGGCCGAAGAAGATTTTCCCGACGTGCGTCTGGAAAAAACCCGCGAACAGGCGTTTGCTTAGAGCCGCGGAAGTGTGCGTTAGCCGCGCACCTTGACGTTGCTTTTTACGCTGCGCACCCCTTCAACACCCTTAACCACCCGGATGGCCTTGGCCAGCTCACCTTTGCTCAGCGCCCGGCCAAACAGGAAAACGCGCCCGCCAACTGAGCGCCAGCGGAAATTGGTGACGTTTACGCCCTTGGCGTCCAGCAAAAGCGCATTGATCTTGGTTTCGATCACGGCGTCCTCAACAAAACCTTCAACCGCGCCTTTTTCTGCTTCCAGGTCTGACCTGACGAATATCTCGTTGGTAACAACCCGCACCCGTTTAACC
>DAOVVL010000042.1 GCA_030637205.1 Thalassospiraceae bacterium
ATTTAGCCGCAAAGTTGTACTGTAACAGCTTGTACAATCCGAATATACGCATAAATCTTTAATAAAGTGACAATGATCACTTCAATTCCGATTGACTGTCTCCAAACTGACAACGCTCATAAAAGAAAAATAATCCATACAAGAAAAAAAAGAGGGACGAACAATTTTCAAATGAGGGACGCCAAGCCCCTCACGCAAAATCTAGAAAGAATTGGAATGACCCCATGGCGAGCAAAAAAATTAAAGATGATATTTTGGAACTGGGTTTAGGCGATGCGCCGGAAGTTCTGTTCCCCGAAATTATTGAAGAAATCGTTGAAGAAGCGGCCTCCGAAAAAGCGCACGCGCGCGATGAGGATTCCAGTTCCAGCGATGAAGATGACAGCTTTAGCTTCGACGGAGAATCTGATGAGAGCGACGGTTCGTATGAGACCCGCGCAACCCCGGAATCCCACGGGCCCGACGGATCTAGGTCCGACAGCTCTTCATCCCCAAGATCCGCGCTCGGCGAAGATACCGTTGATGACGTAGAGGTGGCCGCAAGCGCGCCCGCTAGCGTTGCACCATCTGCCCCCGCTGCGCCGTCCAGCAAGCCAGCTGCTGCAAGCGAAGACAAAATCCGCGGCACCCGTGAGGACGACGTTGTTGTGGCTTCCGCAAAGCCGGAAGTAATCCGCACCCACAAAGGTGACGACACCATTGATGGCGGCGCTGGCGACGACCTGGTGGTTGCCGGGCACGGTGACGATGTGCTGGACGGTGGTTCCGGCGACGATGTGCTCAACGGCGGCAAGGGCAATGACACCCTGATTTATACCCTGGCTGAAAATGCCGGTGGCAATGACCGCTATGATGGTGGCAAGGGTAACGACACCCTGGAACTGCGCCTCACCGTCGAAGAATTCAATGATCTGCGTGAAGAACTGGTTGAGCTAAGCGACTGGATGGCGGATCACGCCAACGTCAAGGCATCGTCTGGCGTGAAGTTCAAGGATTCCAGTTCCAGTGGTGCTGAAAAACACGCCGTGTTTGAAACCTCGTTCGGTCTTGACCTGCGCTATATGGAAAACCTCAAGGTGATGGTCGAAGGCCACGGCGAAGTGCCCCTTGATGCGGACCTCGATGTGGTTGCATCCGAGCCAGAACCCACCCCGGAGCCGACCCCGGAGCCAACCCCTGAACCAACGCCCATGCCCGAACCTGAACTGTCACCGGAACTGGTAACGGTTGATGTGTCTGAGGCGGTTGCCGGCGATGTGCCGGTAAGTCTTACGCTTGGCGCCGGATCAACGACCACGGTATCGGTCAATGTTGAGGTTACGGAAACCCCGCCTATCTATGACGTGTTTATGGTGCAGGATCTTTCGGGCTCGTTCTATAACGACTTGCCAAATGTGAGAGAGTTGCTTCCGACGCTGATGGAAAACCTTAGCGCCGATAATGATGTTGCATTTGGCATCGGCAGTTTTGTCGACAAGCCCTATGAATTTTTCGGCTATGCCCCCGGTGGCGATTATGTCTATAAAACCGACCAGGCCATGACGACGGATTATGCCGAGGTGCAAGCGGCGATGGACGCCCTTCGCACTTATTCTGGTTATGATTCACCGGAAAGTCAGCTCGAAGCCCTGGTGCAGACGGCGCTGCGCAGTGCCGAAATTGGTTTTCGTGATGGCGCCCAGAAATATGTGGTGCTGTCTACCGACGCCACCTTCCACAAGGCCGGTGATTTCGACGGCGTGATGGCCAACGATTACGACACCGATCTGGAAATGGAAGACTATCCGGAAATGGCCAAGGTGGGCGAGCTGCTCAAGGATGCAGGTATTACACCGATCTTTGCCGTAACTTCATATGCAATGCCGACCTATCAGGCTTTGGTCGATAGCTGGGGCTTTGGCAGCGTTGTTGAGCTGGCATCTGACAGCGCCAACATCGTTGAAGCCATCACCACCGGCATTACCACCACAAGCGTTGACCTTACCCTGGACGTGAGCGGCGACGATTATGGTTATGTTACCGCCATGACCCCGGAAGTTTATCCTGATGCCGGTCCGGGCTCGTATACCTTCGACATCACGTTGGAAATTCCCGAAGATACAACGGGCATGGGCAGTGATGGTCTTTCGGTCTCCATCCCCGGTTACGGCACCATCGATTTGGACATTGCCATCGCCGGTATGGATCTTACCGGTGACGACACCGCCAATACCTTGGTAGGCGACGATGGTAACAACATCATCGACGGCCTTGGTGGTGATGACACGCTTACCGGCGGCAAGGGCGACGATACATTTGTCTTCGCCAATGGCGCGGGCAAGGACACCATCACCGACTTCCAGAAAGGCGACATGCTCGATCTGCGCCGCATGGCGTCCGTGGCTACTGCCGCCGATGTGATCGCGGCGGCGTCCCAGGTGGGTTCGGACACGGTAATCGACTTCGGGGCAGGCGATACCCTGATCCTGGAAAGCGTCGATGCTTCGACCTTGGGCGCGGAAGACTTTCTGCTCTAGGCATTTGCCACCTCACCCCCGGGTCTGACGCCCGGGGGTGTTGGGTTTGAATGCCATATATATTTCTTGCGATGGAGAGAACGACGATGACCCCGCAAACCACATCAGCAGACGCTAAACCCGATGCTGCTTCCCCCCTGATCAGGGCACGGGGCAAGATGAGCGGTGGCATCAGGGCCGCAGTCATATTCAGCTGCGTCATCAATCTTTTAATGCTGGCAGCGCCGATTTATTCGCTGCAGGTTTTTGATCGCGTACTGACGAGCCAAAGTGTTGATACGTTGCTGTTCCTGACCCTGATTATCATCGTCGCGCTGGCGGCGCTGGGCGGTTTGGAGATCGCACGCGGACGCATCCTTAGTGAGCTGGGATGTTGGTTGGAACGTACTTTATCGCCGGTACTGTTGGAACGCCTGATCGGCGCTTCGGCGGCCAAGGGCGAAGCACTTCCGGTGCAGGGGCTCAGGGATCTGGAACAGGTCCGCGGCTTTCTATCAGGGCCTGCGCTTAAAGCGTTGTTGGATGCGCCATGGACCCCAATTTTTGTCATCGTGATGTTCATGCTGCACCCGCTGTTGGGTGTACTTACGATTTTCGGCGGGGCGGTGTTGCTGGCGCTGGCTTACCTCAACGACAAACGCACCCAATCACGTCTCAACAGCGGCAACGCCAAAACGCGCCAGGCCATGACCTTGGCCGAAGCCGCATGCGTCAATGCCGATGCGGTGGCGGCGATGGGTATGACACCCAATGTTTCAAACCGCTGGCGTCAGTTCAACGCCGACGGGCTTGCTGATTTGCAGGCAGCAGGCAACGCCGGCGGCAATGTCGCATCGTTATCAAAATTCATGCGCATGTCCTTGCAGATTTGCAGCCTCGGCCTCGGCGCGTGGCTGGTATTGCAAGGCCAATTGTCAGCTGGTGGCATGCTGGCGGGATCGATCCTGCTGGGCCGCGCCATGGCGCCAATCGATCAAGCGATCGGCTCTTGGCGCTCTGCTGTAGGGGCCCGCGCAGCTTATACACGCTTGGGCGAAATCCTGAGCGCACCCATTGATGAGCCTCCAATGCCATTGCCGGAACCCGAAGGGCGTTTGGAAGTAAACGGCCTTTCCTATGCCCATCCGGGGGCAAAGGATGCGGTGCTGCGCAATCTGGATTTCACGCTGGAACCCGGCGACAGCCTCGCGATCGTCGGCCCCACCGCAACGGGTAAAACAACATTGGCGCGCTTGCTGGTAGGCAGCCTCACGCCGCTTGCGGGCGAAGTGCGCATTGATGGCGCAAACATCAAACAATGGGATCGCAACGCGCTGGGTAAACACATCGGTTATTTGCCCCAGGACGTGGAACTGTTCGCCGGTACGGTGAAGGAAAACATTGCGCGCTTAGGTGAGGTCGATGCCGACCTGGTGGTCGAAGCCGCCCAACGTGCGGGCGCGCATGACTTGATCTTGGCGCTAGATGATGGCTACGAGACAGATATCGGCCAAGGCGGCGCCGCGCTATCGGGTGGGCAACGCCAACGCATCGCATTGGCACGCGCACTTTACGGCAACCCCAAGATTGTGGTGCTCGACGAACCCAATGCCAACTTGGACAACGCCGGCGATCAAGCATTGATCAAGGCTATGCAGGCCATGGCCGCAGCCAAGATAACCGCCATCATTATCGCGCACCGCCCAAGCGTGCTGAAACACATCGACTATTCGTTGGTGTTGCAACCTGATGCGGTACCCGCATTCGGTCCCCGCGAAGAAATTTTTAAAACCATCAGCGCCCCGGCTCCGGTGGCGCAGGTCGTCGGGAGAGCGTCATGAATATGAAAACCTTTTATGATAAAGTGCGTGTCTTTGTAGCTGAGTTTCTGAACCGTGGAGATGCACCAGGCGACGCGCCTAATATTCGCGGCGCGTCAATTCTTGGCGGTGCGATTACGGGTTTGTTCATTTTCATGTTCATCGTCTGGGGTGGTTTGGCACCTATCGCCAGCGCATCCATCGCAACCGGTGTGTTGGTGGTTGAGGGCAAAACCCGCACCATCCAGCATCTGGAAGGCGGCATTGTCGGTGAAATTTTAGTGCGCGATGGCGATAAGATCGCTGCTGGCGAAGTGCTGGTGCGTCTGGACGACACCAAGGCGCGCGCTACCTATGACCTGCTGTCCAAACGCCGTTTGAATGCCTCGGCCTTGATGGCGCGCCTGCAAGCAGAACATAACAACGCATCAGAAGTCAGCTTTCCCGCATCGTTGGCAAACAGTACCGATCCGGATCTGATGGCAATGGTCGATGGCCAGAACGCCCTGTTTGCTTCGCGTCGCGCAAACCTGACCAACCAGGTAGCGATTCTTGATGGGCGCATTGCCGAATACCAATCCGAGATTGTTGGCTTGCAAGGCCGCATCGGCGCCGACCAGCGGCAACATGCGCTGACCCGTGAGCAGATAGCCGATGTGCGGGCCTTGTTGAGAGAGGGGCTGGCGCGCAAGCCACGTCTATTGGAGCTGGAGGTCAAGGCCAGCGAAATTGATAGCCGCCTGCGTCACAGCAAATCACAGATCACGCGCAACCAGCAACGCATTCAAGGCGTGAATGCGTCGATTTCAGAAACACGGACCAAGCAAGCGTCTCAAGTTGCTGATGCCCTGCGTAACGCCGAGGCCGAGCTTTTGGACATGGACGAACGTCTGCGTGCGGCCGAAGACGTGCTGGCCCGCACCGCCATTATGGCCCCGGTTTCAGGTGTGGTGACGAACTTGCGCGTGAACACCAACGGTGGCGTTATTGCGCCGGGTGAACCGGTGGTGGACATCGTTCCTGAGGACGAACGGTTGATCGTCGAAGCGAGGGTCCGCCCAGATGATATTGACATCGTTCGCCCCGGTCTGGCCGCCCATGTTCGCTTTACCGCGCTTAACCAGCGCAATACCCAGCCCGCGCCGGGGATCGTGCGCACCATATCGGCAGACCGCCTGGTTGAACCGAACACCGGCGAAAGCTACTTTCTTGCTACCGTTGAGTTGGATGAAACCAAGGGCACGGTTCCAGAGGAATTGCTGTACCCCGGCATGTCAGCCGAGGTGATGATCGAAACCGGTGAACGCTCGGCCTTGGCTTATTTGTTTGAGCCGCTGACCAACAGCATGAATCGCGCGTTTCGGGAGAATTGAAACTCCTGAGCCTCATGGTGTCTGTTTGTCGGCACAATTAAATATCTTCTCAGGTAGTGCTGCTGGGCACAACGGGTGCTTTTTTTATCAGCCGCCCGAGGCTTCCTTGCCCAGGTACTTGGCCTTGTACCACTGGGCCAGCGGGGCTTCGGTGTAACCCCTGGATGCAACATAATCAAACACACCTATGAAAAGAGGATTTTCCGCGTATCCCGGCATGCGAAACACTTCGCGCGCGTGTTGGTCGCGAAATTCAACCACCGGCGTGCCGGTCACCCGGTGCGCATTTGAAAGGTCGGCTTGGGTCATCTCGGTGCCGTCAAAGTCTTTGATCAGGCGGTCGCCGCGCATGTTCAACATCACCACATAGAAATTATCCCGGATCAGCTTAACCGTGCCTTCATCCTTGAAGTTGACCTCGTGCATGCGCTGGCAATATTCGCATCCCGGTTGTTCCCAAAATATAGCGAGGGTTTTGCCTTGACCAATTGCCGCTTGCAGATCTTTGGAAAGATCACCGGTGGTTGGATTAAACCAGCTTTCGGTGAACAGGCCATCGGCATCAATGGCGACACCACCGCTTTCAGCGGCCCATGCGGCGGGGACTGTCAGCAATAAGCCTAAATACAGGACAAAAAATTTCACAAAAGACCGTTTCATATCAACCCCTCACTACAACGCTTAATCCATCGTCAAACGGTAGCGTTTCAACGCAACGATAGAAACAAAAAGGAAAAACGCGGCGATCGCCAGCGTATCGTTGGTAATGTCAGATATTCCATTACCCTTCAGCAAGATGCCGCGAACGATGCGCAGGAAATGGGTCAGCGGCAGCGCCTCGCCGATCCATTGCGCCCAGCCCGGCATGGCGCGAAACGGAAACATAAAACCCGACAGCAACAGTGACGGCAGAAAGAAAAAGAACGACATCTGCATCGCTTGTAATTGGTTGCGTGCAATGGTCGAAAACGTAAAGCCGACAGCCAGGTTGGCTGCAATAAATATAATCAATACCAGCGACAACAACCCGATACTGCCTTCAATGGGCACACCAAACAAAAAATACGCGGCGGTTAATATCAGGGCCACCTGCAGATAGCCGACAAAAATATACGGAACGATTTTGCCTGCCATGACCTCAATCGGGCGTACCGGCATCGCCAGCAAGGTTTCCATGGTGCCGCGTTCCGTTTCACGCGTAACCGCAAGTGCTGTAAAAATAATCATGGTCATGGTCAGAACAACGCCCATCAGGCCCGGCACGATATTGTATTGATTGATGCCTTCGGGGTTATAGCGTTTATGCACAACCATTTCGAACGGTGGCGGCCCCGTGGCCAATGATGCCAGCGGCCCTTTCAGATCGTGGCGCAGCGCGCTGTAAGCCAGTTGGATCAGGGTCGCGACGGCGTTGCTGGTGGCGGCCGGGTCGGTGGCGTCGGCTTCCACCAAAACGGTGGGATGGCGCGCGCGCAAAAGTTCGCGAGAAAAATCTTCAGGAATATGCAGCACGAACTGAACATCACCGCTGCGGATCAGTTGTTGCGCTTTTGCCGCGCTGACAAACGGATGCGTCACTTTAAAGTGCCCGGAATTTTCCAGCGACACGATCAGCGATCGTGTAAACACGCCCTGGTCGGCACTGACCACGGCAACCGGCAGGTGTTTGGGGTCGGTGTTAATGGCAAAGCCAAACAACACCAGCTGCATGATGGGGATCATCACCATCATGGCAAAGGTCAAACGGTCGCGCCGCATCTGGATAAATTCTTTCATCATCAATGCCACAAACCGGGGGTATGAAAAGCGACGACGTTTCATTGGCTTTGTCCCCCTTGTTCCTGCGTGCTCATCAGATGGATAAATACATCTTCAAGGGTCGGCGCGGTTTCTTTCCACACCAGATCGGCGTCCCCGCGGTATGGTTGAATGGCGGCTTCCAGTGCCGTTCGGTCGCTTGAGCTGACATGCAGCACGGTGCCAAACGGGGCTACCATGTCGACGCCTTTGCTCGCCCCCAGCACGCGCGCCAATTCCATCAAGCGGCTGGCTTGCGACCCGCCATCGACGGTCCAGGTGGTGAGGTCTGATTGTTCGATGACGTCTTTGACCCGGCCCTGCGCCAGCAATTGCCCAAACGCCAGATATGCAATGGCATGGCAGCGTTCTGCTTCGTCCATGTAATGGGTGCTGACCAGTACGGTCAGGCCCCTGTCCGTCAGGTCGTGGATCTGGTCCCAGAACTCGCGCCGCGCTTTTGGGTCTACGCCGGCGGTGGGCTCATCGAGCAGCAATAATTTAGGCGAATGGATGGTGCACGCGGCCAGCGCCAGGCGCTGTTTATAGCCGCCGGATAATTGCCCGGCCAATTGCCCGGCGCGATCAACAAGCCCCAGATCTTCGATGGTTTTGGTCACCACCTGTTGTCGATTTTTGATCTGGTAAACCCGGGCCACAAAATCCAGGTTCTCGCGCACCGAAAGGTCGTCATAAAGGCTGAAATGTTGCGCCATGTAACCGACCTGGCGTTTGATCTCGTCACTTTCGCTGAGGATGTCAAAATCCAGACAGCTTCCGCTTCCGCTGTCAGGCGTCAGCAGGCCGCACAAGAGGCGGATGGTGGTGGTTTTGCCGCTGCCGTTGGGGCCGAGAAAGCCATAGATCTGGCCCTTTTTGACCTGCATATCCAGCCCCCGCACCGCCGCTTTGCCGTTAAAGCTTTTGTGCAGGCCTTGAACATCAATGACCAAATCTTCGTGGCCAGATTGGGGGGCTAAATGATGGCCGGGGTCTGGTTCGGGGCTCATGGTGCCAGCCTGACCTCGACCGGTTGGCCCGGATGAATGGCGGTATTGTTCGCGGGCCATGCTTCGGCCATGAACACCAGTTTTTGCTGGGACGGCTGGCTGAAAATTACCGGCGGGGTAAATTCAGCCGCATTGGCAATATAGCGAACCGTGCCCACCAGGTTCGTTGGGCAGCCATCACAGGTGAAGCTCACAGTCTGGCCTTCGTGAACGGTTCCCAGAACGCTTTCAGGAATGAAAAAACGAACCTTGATGGCATTTGTCGGCAACAACGACACCACCGGCTGGCCGGGTTGAACAAATTCGCCGACATCATAAAGCACGTCTTCGATGCGCCCGTCTTTGGGGGCTGAAACGCTGCGTTGTTGAACCAGCCACCGGGCGGTTTCAACACCGGCTTTGGCACTTTGCACGGTGGCTTCGGCGGCACCGATTTCATCAACGCGCGCGGTCAGCCGTGCGGTGGTGATTTGCGCGTTGAATTCGTCAAGCGTTGCGGTGTCGCGATCAAATTCGGCCTGCGCCTGATCCAGATCGGCCGGGCTGATGATGCCGTCTTTGCGTAACTGGATTTTCCGGATGCGTTGTTCGGTTGATAATTTCAACGCAGCAGCAGCGCGTTTTTGTCCCGCGATCAGCACCGCAATTTCCTGTTCGCGTTTTCCCGTTAACAGGTTGGTCAGTTGATGGCGCGCAACTTCAAGCTGGCCTTCGGCTTCGCGCACATGGTTGGCTTGAACGGTATCATCAAGGGTGAATAGAAGGTCTCCGGCTTTGATGGTATCGCCGCGTTTGACCGCAACCGCCTTGATGGTTCCCGCCTCAAAAGCAGACAGGTAAACAAATTCACCTTCGCCATAACCCTGAAACGTTGAACCGGTTTGCTCACCGCCGCACGAACCCAACCCCATCAGCAAGGCAAATAAAACGGATGCACGGGCGTAAGCGCGGATTTGCATTTGTGGTTCCTTAAATTATCCGGTGGGTGCTCTTCGCGCCGGAAATTTGGACGAATATTTCTGGCTTAACTCCAAAACCCGGTTCGGCTTGGCCCATCCCAGATTATCACACTTGTTGCAAAGCTCTATATTGCTTCGGCCCTGCATCATTTGGTCTTGTAACTTTTTGCGCTGGGGATGGTTCCACGCGCTCAGGATGCTTTCTTTGGAAACGTCACCCATGGTCATTTGGCCCAGCGCATCGTTACAGCACAGGCTTAGTTTACCATCTGGGCGGATAACCATTTGAAAGTACGGATATGCGCAGCGACTGACGTAAACCGGCTGTTGCGATCGCTTGTTGCGGTTGGGTGAATTGCCCGCACGGGTGGTTTTAAATTCGGTCAACAGGCGGTACCCGATCTTTAGCTTAGCCGCATATTCGGGATAATCTTTCGAAATGCTTTCATATATTTCCTGAACGTTGTCGTGCAGGCGCATCTCAAACGCATAATTGTTGATGACCAGATATGAAATGTTGGGCATTACATCCAAAACTTTTTTC
>DAOVVL010000324.1 GCA_030637205.1 Thalassospiraceae bacterium
CGCTGTTGACGTGGGCGAAGCGGCGAGCATCGAGGCGCTGGTCAAGGGCGGCCTGGCCGAACTGGGTCCGAAGGAGCACGGCCAGTGAGCAACGACGATACAAACGAGGACCGCATGGTCAGCACCGAACAAACGCAGCGCGACGCGCAAGAGCCAGGGCTTCGCCCGTCCACGCTGGATGCGTTCGTTGGCCAGCAGGGCATTTGCGAAAACTTGAGCGTCTTTATTGCAGCGGCCAAGCAGCGCGGTGATGCGATGGATCACACGTTGTTTTACGGGCCGCCCGGTCTGGGCAAAACCACGCTGGCGCAAATTGTTGCGCGCGAACTGGGTGTTGGCTTTCGCGCAACATCCGGTCCGGTGATTGCGAAGTCTGGCGATCTGGCGGCGATCCTCACCAACCTGCAACCCCATGACGTGTTGTTCATTGATGAAATTCACCGCCTCAGCCCGGTAGTTGAAGAAATTCTGTATCCGGCCATGGAAGATTTCCAGCTTGATCTAATTATCGGCGAAGGCCCGGCGGCGCGCAGCGTGCGCATTGATTTGTCGCCGTTCACTTTAATTGGCGCCACCACGCGTTCGGGTTTGATCTCAACCCCGTTGCGCGATCGTTTTGGCATTCCGCTGCGCCTTCAGTTTTATTCACCCGAAGAACTGGTCAGCATTGTGAAGCGCGGCGCGGGCATTTTAGGCATCGGCATGAGCGAAGACGGCGCACTGGAAGTGGCGCGGCGTTCGCGCGGAACGCCCCGTGTTGCCGGAAGGCTTTTAAAACGGGTGCGCGACTTTGCATTGGTCGCGGGCAGTCAACAAATTGACGCCCACGCGGCCGACGATGCGTTGGGCCGTTTGGAAGTGGACAAGGCCGGCCTTGATGCGATGGACCGGCGTTACTTGATGTGCATCGCAGAAAATTATGCCGGTGGCCCGGTTGGCGTGGAAACGCTGGCAGCCGCGCTGTCGGAACAACGCGACACCATCGAAGACGTCATCGAGCCTTATTTAATTCAGCAGGGCTTGTTGATGCGCACACCGCGCGGACGCGCGCTGACACCGGGCGCCTATGCGCACCTTGGCCTTAAAACGCCCAAGGGAACGACCCAGCTTGAACTGATCGAGGGGGCCGGTGGCGATGAATGACGTGAAAAGAATTGATGGCAATTTTCATTCGTGGCCGCTGCGGATTTATTTTGAAGATACCGACGTTGGCGGCATCGTGTATCACAGCCGCTATCTTAATTTTTGCGAACGCGCGCGCGGTGAAATTTTGCGTGAAATGGGAATTCCAAGTTCACGCATGATGGCCGAATATCATTGCGGTTTTGCCATACGCCATGTGGAAATGGATTTTAAAAGACCGGCGCATCTGGATGAAGAAATCGTCGTCGAAAGCCACGTTACGCAAATGAAGGGCGCGTCGATGACGATTGCTCACACCATCAAACGCGACGACGAAATCTTGGTCGAAGTGATAATCGTTTTGGTATGTATGGGCCAAGGCGAACGCGCGGTGCGTATTCCCGATGCAGTTCGAGATGCAATTAATTCGCGGATATGAAATCCGCACCTAGGTAAACAAACAACAGTTTTAACAAATAGGCAGGTACAGGAAATTATGGAAGGCAATGCAGTAGACGCCATGAACTTGGCAGGAAGTGTGGGCGCGCTCGATTTTTCGATGTGGTCGTTGTTCATACGCGCCGACTGGGTGGTTAAGGCCGTGATCTTGACACTGATTTATGCATCGGTGTGGTGCTGGGCGATTATCTTCGACAAGATCACCAAAATGCGAAAGTTGAACAAACTGGCACAGGAATTTGAAAATACCTTCTGGTCGGGCACCTCGCTGGATGATCTTTACAACAAGATCGGATCGCAACCCAAAGACCCGATGACGGCTGTGTTTGTTTCGGCCATGCGCGAATGGCGCCACGCCGCAGACAAGGGCACCATAGCAGCGGCCAGCCTTTCAGAACGCATTGAACGCGTCATGATGATTACGGTGCAGCGCGAAATGGATCGTGTTGAACGCTATCTGACGTTTCTGGCGTCCACCGGGTCAACGGCGCCGTTTGTCGGCCTGTTCGGTACCGTGTGGGGCATCATGAACAGCTTCCAGTCCATTGCGGTTTCCAAAAACACCTCGCTGGCGGTGGTTGCACCGGGCATTGCCGAAGCCTTGTTTGCCACCGCGCTGGGCCTGCTTGCAGCCATTCCGGCGGTGCTCGCGTACAACATGCTGTCGCGCGATATGGATCGCTATTCATCGCGCCTTGAAGGTTTCGCCATCGAATTTATGGCAATCCTTTCCAGGCAGGCCGAAGAAGAAAACAAAGAAGGATAAAGCCAAATGGCTGGATTGTTAGCAGGTCGCAAACATAACCGTTGGGGGCGCACCAAACGCCCCCCCATGTCGGACATCAACGTGACGCCGATGGTTGATGTGATGCTGGTGTTGTTGATCATCTTTATGGTTACCGCCCCGTTGCTGACCGTTGGCGTGCAGGTGGACCTGCCCAAAACCAAGGCCGGTTCGCTGGGCGGGCAGGATGAACCGCTGGCGATCTCGGTTGACAAGGATGGCAACATATTCGTGCAAGACACCGAGGTCGAACTGGGCGCCATGGTCGCGCGCCTGCAGGCGGTCAGCGAAAACAATCCAGATGTGCGCATTTTCGTGCGCGGCGACGCATCGGTGGATTATGGCCGCGTGATGCAGGTCATGGGATCGCTCAATGC
>DAOVVL010000002.1 GCA_030637205.1 Thalassospiraceae bacterium
CCAGGAATAATTCTGCCCAATGGCATGCACAAATAATAACTGGAGTGTCTGCTAAGGGTCATTAGCAGACATTATATCGGCTCCACAAATAGGTCCGCTAATAGCCATAAGGAGACATTTTTTATTAGCGGGCAAAGCAAAATCTCCAATCCACTAGATATTTTTCTGATACTATTGAACGCAACGAGAAGGGATGTATTGAGAAATGTCTTTCCTGAAAAAGAGCTTAAACTCGATACGCATCAGATTGACGTTCCTGATCTTGATCCTTGCTGCATTTCTGTCAATGTTCGTTGGCACCACCCTGTACCACAGTTATTTCGAATCCGGCCAATCAGCTCGGAATAAAATACGTAATGAACTCAGCAACCACCTGAATGTGGCTGCCGGTATTCAAGCCATCGAGCGGGGCGTTGGAAATACCATCCTTGGCGGAAATCATGAACTGATTCCGAAATTCCATGATTTGGGCATAAAAGGTGACATGCATGTTGGCATGGCAAACACCATAGCCAAAGAATTAATAGATCAAGGCATACTCTCTGCTGATTTTACGGACAAGTATAATGCATGGAAGAATAGCCTTCAAAAACTACAGGACGCACGTCTGCTTGTTGAGGAAGAAAAATTAAGCTCTACGGAATGGTTTAATATTACCACAAACAATATTTTGATGGAGTTCAATCTTCAAGACGCAGTTTTTATTCCATTGGTTGATGCTGAATCGGATCTCTATTTCAATTCTTCACTCCGTCCCAATATCGCCTTGTTAGCTGAATATGCAGGACGGGAACGCGCTATCATCGGAAATATCATCGAAACCGATTCAGAGATTTCCAGAGAAACCGAATTTACCCTTGATCGTTACCGTAGCCATGTGGATCGGGCAGTTCAACAGTTGCAGAACATAAGGGACAATACATCTACCTCTCCGGAATTAAAGAGGGCCATTATCCATTTCGAAAGTATTTTTTTAGGAAGTTACGAAGAATTACGCCAAAAAATATTTAGGATCAGCACTGCCAACCACAATATGGATGAACAAGTAGAGATGCAGTTGAAGGACGCTGTCAAGTCGGTTCTTGACTATCTTCATGGCGTCAACATTCAGCTTTCGAGTTTAGCTGAGAATGTTCATCTAACGGGTCAAATAAGTAATCAGATTGATAGCAGCCCCTCTGATTTGTTGCGGGTGGAACATGTTTTCCAGGACCTTGCCGATATTCAACGCAGGTACAGACAGATACGCTACTTGGACGATAATGGGCGCGAACAGTTGCGGGTTGATTATGTTGGCGAGCAAAGCAAGATCATTCCGAAATCCAAGCTGCAGGATAAAAGCAAGCGTCCATATTTCATGGAATCAATTAATTTACCCCAAGGGGAAATATACATATCGCCCTTGGACCTTAATATAGAAGGCGGAGAGATATCAGTCCCCTTTATCCCGATGATTCGTTTTGCCTCCCCGGTTTATATTAATGGGCGAAGCCACGGGGTCGTCGTTCTGAACGTCTCTGCTGGGCAATTCTTACATAAATTGCCAGAAGGGGTCTTCTTGGTGAATAAAGATGGTTATTATCTTCATCACCCTGATCCAGAAAAGGAATGGGGCATGATGGATGCCCTAAACAGGAGAGACAGAAACGTCCCATCAGAGTATCCTGAACTCGCTGATATCTTGCTTTTTGACTATCCAAAAGAAGTGGAAGTTGGGAACAAGTCAGTGTTTTTTCGACCAATCCATTTTCACCCAAATAATCCGGACATGTTCTGGATACTCATGAGTGTGCGTGATCGCGAACCTTATCCACTCACCGGCTCACAATGGATCGAACAGGCTACCGAAGCCATTAACACAGCCCTCGAAATATCCAACCTGATCGGGAAAATCGCAAATAATACAAGTGAAAGAAAGATAAAGAACGCAGACCTTAACATGGCGATATTGTTGGCTCTGGCAATCGCCATGATGACTTTCATTGTCATCTTCTTCAGGGAACTCAACAAGGTAGGCATAGGAACGGCGACAATTAATGCCGAAGTAGATCGATTGGCATCTGGGGACCTAAGTCGCCGTATAAATTTTGTTAAAAATATAGATGAAAACGATCTTGACGTTCGCTCCCTAAATGAAATTGACAGCATGGCTCTGAATATCAACAAAATGGCTGAGAACCTTGAGATTCAGACAGAGAAACTGAAGATTCAGTCAAAGGAACTGCTTGCCGCCAAGGAAGAGGCTGAATCCGCAAACAGTACCAAATCCGAGTTCCTTGCCACCATGAGCCATGAGATACGAACGCCGATGACGAGCGTCATGGGGTTCGCAGATTTGTTGCTGGCAAGTTCCCTGTCGGATGAAGAAAAATCCAAAGTCTATAATATCAAGGATTCTGCCCGTTCGTTGCTGAGAATCATTAATGATATTTTGGATGTATCAAAAATGGATGCGGGAAAGATGGGAATCGAGCACATCGACTTTCACCTTCCGTCCGCCATTGATGATGTATTGTTGCTATTTCAGGAAAAGAGAACGGGTGGCAGAATCCAGAACCTTATCCTTGAAGACACGTTTTCTGACGACTTTCCCGACAGCATTAATTCTGACCCTGTCCGCATTCGCCAAATCCTCGTTAATTTGATTGGCAATGCGATGAAATTTACCGAGAAAGGCAGCGTCAATGTGGAAGGAACACGATATAGATCTGAAGAAGGTAAAGACTGTTTTCGGATATCCGTGAGGGACACTGGTATCGGTATAAGGTCGGAAGTTCTTGATGATCTGTTCACTGACTTCACCCAAGCGGATGCTTCCATTACTCGCCGCTTTGAAGGGACGGGCCTTGGCCTTTCAATTTGCAAGAAGTTAGTGGAACTGATGGGTGGAGAAATCGGTGCTGAAAGTGAATTTGGCAAGGGAAGTACTTTCTGGTTCACGCTTCCCTATGTTCCCTCAACAAAAGAGGTTATAGCAAGTTCTAAAGCATCATCGTCTACGGAGACGCGATACAAGGCTATCAGGCCACTTCATATTTTGGCTGTTGATGATAATGGCCTGAATCAACAGGTTATTGCTGCAACCGTGTCTGGTCTGGGACACACGGTTCAAGTTGCTAAAGAAGGCATGCAGGCCCTGTTAATGCACAGTGAGGGAGATTACGATCTCATCTTAATGGATATACGGATGCCTGTTATGTCAGGTCCTGATGCCACGAAATTGATTCGTAAAATGGAAGGGGATAAAGCCACCATCCCGATTATCGCTCTGACAGCGGATGTCACGGAAGAACATAAGGCAGGGTATTACGATGCCGGTATGAACGCTGTAGCAACGAAGCCCATAGACATAGCAGAACTGGCGCTTGCAATGAATAATGTCATGGGAGAGGAAATCCATGTTGCCGAAGAGGTTGTAGTTGAGGTGCCGGAGACAAAAAAGAATGAGAATACTAACGCGGAACCCAACCCTGAAATTGCCGAACTCATTAAAAGGTTCCAAGATATTGCAGAAGAAAACGATTGAAAATTTTGTCCGAGTCGGGTCAAAACCGGATTTACCGGCGGCCCTTCTGCGATGTCCGCTCATAGCCAATAGCGGACACCTGGGGCGTTTCTACATAGTGTGACGTCTTGGCGGCATAGCCAAAAAATGAGATGTTATAAATATGGTTAACCTCATTGAGTTTTTGCCTCCTGGTCAGGATTTATCCGTGGCCTATCTCAGTACATATGACGTGCCGCTGGTCTCGTTGTCGGTGCTGATGGCCGTATTTGCGTCTTTCATGGCCCTTGAGCTGTCGGGACGCATCGTGCATGCCTCCACCACTATCGGCAAAATCGCGTGGCTGGTTCCGGGATCGGTGGCAATGGGCGGCGGCGTGTGGGCCATGCACTTTATCGGCATGTTGGCCTTCAGCCTGCCCTGTGGCATTTACTACGATCCCATGCAGACCCTGGTATCCATGGTGCCCGGCGTGGCGGCAAGTGCAGTAGCATTATGGATCATCAGCCGCGCCGATATCTCGTTCGCCAAGCTGGGACTCGGTGGTGTCTTGATGGGGGGCGGCATCGGCACCATGCACTATTCCGGTATGGCGGCCATGCGGCTTGATGCCGTCATCTACTACTCCCCGACCGTGTTCGCCCTCTCCCTCGGCTTTGCCGTCGCACTGGCAATCCTGTCGCTGCAAGTCAAGTTTGCGTTGCAACACCACCAAAATCAATTTCCCCGCTGGGCCCAATCGCTTGCGGCCGCAGCAGTCATGGGCATCGCCATTTCCGGCATGCACTACATCGCTATGGAAGCGGCCTATTTCATCCCCATTGGAGATAGCGCGGGGACCGTTTCGGGCATATCGCCGACCGTACTGGCGGCAGGCATCGGTATAACCACCGCGATGTTGGTAGCGATGGTGTTAGCTGGCTCCATTCTGGGTCGGCACCTGGAAACCATCAACGTGTTGAAGCGCGAGGTCCACGAACGCAAGCAGGCGGAAAAGGCTTTGCGTGCAAGCGAAGCGCGGTTATCCCTACATATTCAAAACACACCTGTGGGTGCCGTTTCATGGGACAAAAAATTCCATTGCACGGAGTGGAACAAAGCGGCGGAGAAAATTTTTGGATACACCGCTGAGGAAGCCATCGGTCAGCATGCGGCCGGGATTGTCGTGCCTGCTAAGCTTAGAGATGACATAAATAAAATTTTTGCATTGTTGTTGGAGCAACAAGGGGGGACCAGAAGCACCAATGAGAATATTACAAAGAATGGGAAAACAATTACTTGCGACTGGTACAACACGCCTATTTTGAGCCTAAACGGCGAAGTGGTTGGTGTGTCATCGCTGGTGCAGGACATTACCAGCCGCAAGCAGGCGGAGGAATCTCTGCTTATCGCAAAAGATGAAGCTGAAAAAGCCAACATGGCCAAGTCAGAATTCCTCGCCAGCATGAGCCACGAGTTGCGAACGCCCCTGAACGCTGTTCTCGGATTTGCCCAGATGTTGCAGTTCGATCCCAAGACCTCCCTAACGCCTGCCCAGAACGAGCACGTCGAGAGCATTCTGGCCGGGGGCAACCATCTTCTTGAACTTGTCAACGAAGTTCTTGATTTGGCCAAGATAGAGGCCAATCAACTTGATCTTTCCCTTGAGGAAGTCAGTGCCAACGACGTTGTCGCGGAATGCGTGGCCATGGCCATTCCCCTTGGAGAACCACAAGACATTACCATTATCGACCAATTCAGTGGTGGGTCGTTGTCGCTTCTGCGTACCGACCAGCTGCGGTTCAAACAGTGCCTGCTCAACCTCCTTTCCAATGCGGTCAAATTCAACAGGGATGGCGGAACGGTGACCGTGGATGGCCGGGAAACCGAGGACGGCTTTCTCCACATCTCCGTGAAGGACACCGGTATCGGCATCGCCGAGCAGCACCGAACCAACATTTTCCACATGTTCCACCGCCTTGGAGTGGACCCGATGGTGGCGCAGGAGGGCACGGGCATTGGCTTGACGGTAACCAAGCTGCTGGTGGAACAAATGGCCGGGCAGGTCGGCTTCGAGAGCGAAGATGGCGTCGGCAGCACGTTCTGGATCAAATTGCCTCTGGCCTCGAACGAGGATGTGCTGATTTGGACCCACACCATGCGCGTCGGCATCGATGCCATCGATAAGGACCACCAGTTTATCATCTCGCTGCTGAACCGGGTTACGCACGGGTTAGCCAGCGATGGGGTTGTGGAAGAAGTCATTATGGAACTGGTTGACTACACGCACTATCACTTCAGGCGGGAGGAGGCGATCATGGAGGTCTGCGGTGATCCCAACCTGGAGAAGCATCGCGATCATCACCAAAGATTGGCCGCTCAGTTAAGCGAACTCGCCAACAATTGGCGCAAGAACCCTGATCCGGATTTTATTCACCGGATCAGAGAGTTTTTACGGGACTGGGTATTCAATCACGTCATACCTGACGATATCGGTATATCCCAATACGCCATAGGAAAAGATCAAGAGATCCGAAGGGCTCTGGAAAACCTCGAATAGGCCGAATGCGACAGCGTTTTCCATTAGAATGAGCTATCAAAAATATGAACAGGGGCCGGTAATGGCAAAAACGATACTCATCGTTGAAGACAATGAACTCAACATGAAACTGTTCGACAGCCTTCTAGAATCCAACGGCTATGAGACCATCAACTCCATTGACGGGAGTGATGTGTTGGAGATTGCCCGTGAGCGCAGACCAGACCTGATCATCATGGACATCCAACTGCCGCATCGTTCTGGCCTTGAAATCACCAAAGATTTGAAATCAGATGAAAATCTCCAAGACATCCCTGTTATTGCCGTAACGGCATTTGCCATGAAAGGGGATGAAAGCAAAATTCTGGAAGCCGGTTGCGACGACTATATTACCAAGCCGATTTCCGTTCCGACATTCCTTGAAACGGTGGCAAAGCACCTGCTTTGACCAGTGTCAAAATGTCCGCTTTGGGTCATTAGCGGACATTTTCGAGGCACTTCTGGGTCGTCCGCTAATAGCCAGAAGCAGACATATACACCGTTCACAGAAGACAATTGCTTTGGTAGGCTTGATCTACCAGATGCTTCAAAAATAGAGAGGTGTACTCATGAAAAACAAAATCTTACTCACGGCAACAATCCTAAGTGTGTTCGCTATCTCGGCGTGCTCGGCAGAGGTTGGAAGTAAGGAATGGTGCGATCAAATGAAGGAAAAGCCAAAAGGCGATTGGACTTCCAACGAAGCTGGTGAGTTCGCAAAAAACTGTATCCTAAAATAACGCCTTTACGGAGAGAGGGCGCCAGCTGCTAACAATATCGCTAGTGCTGCACACCGTATGGCTGAGGTGCTATAATGGATACTGAATTTAGAGTAAGCAACTGATGATGAAATCGTTGAAATATGGATTTGCCGCCGTAGCGTTATTGGTCGCGACGCCCGCTTGGGCGCAAACCGCCGCTGAGGTCGTGCGCGATGTGGTATTCAGCGAAGTCGAAAAACGTATCATCGGCGAGCACTACGGTGTCAAGGTTCAGGATATGGTTCAGGAAACGGGCATGCCTGACTGGGCGGTAAAAACCGATCCGGACACGGACATGGAGGGTCGTGACGAGGATGAGCGCGATGACGACCGTGACAAAGATGAGGACGGCGACAAAAAGAAGGGAAAGAAAAATAAAGGCGACAAATGGGGCGATAAGGGAAAGGTAAAGATAAGGGCAAATCCAAGGGTATGCCGCCGGGCCTCGCCAAGCTTGACTTGCCGGACGATCTGGCATCCAAAATGCCAAAGCGTGACAACAGCCAGGAAATCACCGTGGTTGACGACGACGTGGTGCTGATCGACAAGACCACGGGAGTGATTATGGACATCATCAAGGATGTGACCCGCGCCCGCACAGGTAGTTCGGGCAGCACGGATTCCACCACAAACCCGGACGGCACGTTGGCTGATCCCGGCCCGCAAACTGAGGGCAAAACCCAATCCGGCGGGGTAATCAACAACATCCTTAAAAGCATATTTGGGGGCAACTGAGCCTGTTTTACATGAAGTCAGCTTTGGGTCATAGGCAGACATTTTAAAAGACCTACCGTTACGTCCGCTTTCAAGCGCTAAGCAGACATTCAAATATGTAGGTCGAGGCTTTGCTTGTTAAGTTCCCGGCATTTTGCCCGCCTGATTGGCACAGAGACGCTTTCGAGCCCCGTTTGGCGCCTATCGGGCCAACTGTCGAACCGGAGCTGAGAGCACCGTCAATGACCAAGACGTTAGTGTCGTGAGGCGTAGGGAGCATGCAAGCGCCAATACATGGGTCACGAGGATTCTATGACGCCAACAGCCGATCTGGATGGTCGGTGAACACCGCATCCACCCCCATGTCGAACAAGGCTTGCGCCTGGGCCGGGTCGTTGATGGTGTAGATATGAAGGCGGTGACCGCTGGCGTGCACGGCTGTGATCAGTTCCTGGGTAACAAAAGCAGGGTTGCAATGAAGACTGTGGCAAACGTGACGGTCCAGGAGATCACGCCAATTGTCCGGAACGGCATAAACAATAAGGCCCAAGGGAATGTTGGGCATCAATTCGTGAAACACGTCCAGCGCCAGCGTGCTCATGGATGAAACCAAAATTTGCCGATCCTCGGGCCATACCTTTTGCAAGGTCTCCGCCACCGCGCGCGCTGTGGGTTCTTCCCAGCCCAAGGTGGGTTTGATTTCAAGATTCAGGACAATATTGCTCGACAGCACCAACGCCAGCGCATCGCTGAGCGGCGGGATGCGTTCGTTCTTGAATTGGGGGGAGAACCAGGAACCGGCGTCGATCTGGCTAATTTCATCAAGTGTCTTCAGCACCACCGGGCCATGACCATCAGAACAGCGATCAACATTAAAGTCGTGCATGATTACGGGGTGGCCATCGCGGCTGATGGTGGCATCGAATTCCACGGCCGGGGCGCCCAATTCAATGGCGCGGGCAATGGACGCCAAGGTGTTTTCCGGCGCACTCCCACACGCACCGCGGTGGCCGATGATCTTTGGCAAGATGGTGGGGATGTTTTCGCCCATTGCTCACTTCCGATCCCGTTGCACAAATATGCTCAACAACGCCAATCCACCCGACGCCGTCATTAGCAACAACGACAGGGCATTGAGTTCTGGCGTAGATCCTTCGCGCAGTCTTCCGTACATGGCGATGGTCAGCGGTTGGTCGGACCCCACCAACATCAAGGTGGTATTGAAGTTTTCAAATGACATCAGAAACGCAACGATTGCCGCACCAATGATGGCGGGTTTCAGATACGGTATGGTAATCGTCCAAACCGCCGTTAACTTCGACGCGCCAAGACTTTGCGCGGCTTCTTCCAACGTCGTATCAAATTTGCGCAGGCGCGCAGCAATGATCAGCGTGGTGATGGTGGCGATGAATGAAAACTGCCCCATCACAACTAAGAACGTACTGGGGCGTAAGAACTCCAAATCGATACCGAAGTTATTTTCCATCCCGTTGGCGATGGTGCTGGAAAACACCAGGATCGAAATGCCCAAGATTACGCCGGGAATGACCAGCGGCAACAGCATTACCATATAAAGGACGTTCTTGAACGGGAAGCTGCGCCGTTCAAACAAAAAGGCGTTGGTAACGCCGACACTAACGGACAGTACGGTCACCCAGCAGGCGATGTAAAAAGACGTCCAAATGCTTTCCAGCAGTCGCCCATCATGGAACAGGCCCATCCTTGGTTCGGTATCATTAAAGAACCAATCCAGGGTAAAGCCGCCCCACGGTAGTGACGGAAACATGGAATCGTTGAACGCGAACGTCGCCACCACGACCAGCGGCAAGATCAGATAGAAAAAGAATAGCGCTACATACGCGCCATATGCGGTGCGAAAGCCGAGCGGTTGGGGGATAGATGGTATCATCTCGTCCTCCTAACCCATTGTCTCGGTGAGGGTCTGGCGCGAAAGCTTCAGCCCCGACCACACGATCAATGATGACAACACCAACAACAAGAACCCGAACGCGGCGCCAAGCTCCCAATTGAAGCGCGTAATGAATTGGGTGTAGATCATTTCGGTGAACCACAAGCTGTTCTTGCCGCCCAATAAAACCGGTGTCAGGTAGTTGCCCAGCGTCAGCATAAACACCACGATGCAGCCCGACACGATGCCCGGCATGGCGTGTGGGATGATGATTCTACGCAACACCGTAAACGCATTGCCGCCCAGGTCGTATCCAGCCTCGACCAGGCTATCGTCAAGGCTGTCTAGCGTGCTGACCAGGGGGACCACCATGAACAACATTGAGGTGTAGACCAGACCGATCATGATGGTGGCATCATTGTACAGCATCTCAACCGGGCCCTGTGCGATACCGACCCATTGCAGCACGTTCGAGATTACACCGCTTTCGCGCAGCAAGATCATCCAGCCGAACGTGCGCACCAGCTCACTTACCCAGAACGGCACCAAACACAGCAAGAAAAGGAAACTTTTAAGACGGCCGCGCAGCATTTTGGCGATGTAATAGGATACCGGAAAGCCGATCAACAGCGTCAACGTGGTTGCCATGATGGACATAACGGCGGTGCGGGTGAACGTTCGCCAGTACAGGGGTTCGGTAAAAAACTCGGTATAGTTGGCGGTGCCATATTCAAAAACCCTGGGCGCAGTTTTTTCGTGAAGCGAAATCAGGAACATATCCACATGCGGCAAGACAATGAGGACCACAAGCCACAACCCTAGCGGAGCCAGCAGCAGCAAAAGACTTAGGCGTGATGCGGTTTGGATATTCATGTTCCAACTTCCTTCGTCCCGCTATCCGTTAAAGCGGCAAAGGCCTTGGCTTGCGCCATACCCCAGCCCAAGTGCACTTCCTGACCCCGTTTGAGGTGTGAGAACTCACCCGTTTGTGGTAACGCCACGTCCAATTCTCCGCCGGTCTGGCGGTCGCGGATCAGGGCGCGGCTGTTTGCGCCATTGAAAAGGATACTCACTAGATCCCCGGTGATACGGTTGTCCATGCTTGATACGCGATCAGCGTCGGTGGCGATAACCACAGATTCCGGTCGCACGAATATATCAACTTCGGCCCCGGCCTGATGCTGCTCGCCACCAGCGGACGTGGCCAGCAGGGGAACCCCATCGGCGGTCACCACCTTGATGCCGTCCTTATTGATTTGTTCCACGCGCCCATGCCAGCGATTGGTTTCACCGACGAAAGCCGCGACGAAAGCCGTGTCAGGGTGATAGTAGAGGTCTTGCGGTGTTCCGATTTGTTCAAAGTGACCCTCGTTCATCACCGCTACATGGTCAGACATGACCAAGGCTTCAGACTGATCGTGTGTGATATAAATGAAGGTCGTGCCGAACTTATCCTGCATCTTTTTCAGCTCAATCTTCATATGCTCGCGCAGCTTTAAATCCAGCGCGCCTAGCGGTTCGTCCAACAAAAGGGCAGCGGGCTCGAGCACCAAACAGCGTGCTATGGCAACACGTTGTTGTTGACCACCTGACAGTTGCTTGATGCTTTTATCACCCGATCCGGGTAGGCCAATGCGGTCCAGTGCCGAGCGCACCTTGTCGGCAATGTCGCTTTTGCCCAGGCCTTTGCGCTGCAGGCCATAAGCAATGTTTTCCCCCACTGACATCATGGGAAAAAGCGCCAGTTGCTGAAACACCATATTGACCGGGCGCCTGTTGGGCGGCATATCCAGCACCGAATTCTCTTTGATCAAGATGTCGCCAGAGGTTGGCTGCAGGAAACCTGCCATCATGCGCAAGATGGTGGTTTTCCCACACCCCGAAGGCCCAAGAATGGAAAAGAAATCACCTTGCGGTATGCCGAACGATACATCGTCTACCGCAACGAAATCGCCAAAGCGGCGCACCAGATTGCGGCACTCCAGATCGAAAGTTGCGGCTTTATCGGTTGTGTCGTTCATGCTGTTCCCCGCCAAGTGGCTCCACCATCAAGATTGTTGCATTCAATGGAATTTGAGGAAACAAAAGAAAAAACGGCGCATGAGCGTATCCCATGCGCCGCTTCTCTCAAAGGCCCATACAGGTCACTTGGCCGCTTTGACGCGGTCCATAACCTTGCCTTCCATGTCTTCCAGACCAGCGGGTACCGGCGGATACCACTTGATGTTGTCGATAGCAGCCGCTGGGAACGTTTCTTGGAAACGCATCCGCTTGCTTTCCTCGACAGCAGCATCGCCGTTCCTTGCTGCGGTAAAGTTGCCGGCCGCTTCGGTGATCATCGCTGCGATTTTAGGACGCATGACGAAGTTGATCCACTTGTAAGCAGCATCTTCGGCCTTGGTTTTCTTCGGCAGGGCGAAGGTGTCAATCCAACCCAGCGCGCCCGAGGTCGGGGCAATGGTCTTCACAGCAGGCATTTCGGCATTCACCTTCCAGCCCGAACCATCCCATGCCATAGCGGCAATAATTTCGCCGGAGCGGATTAGGTTGATCAGTGCGTCACCACCGGACCAATAAGCCTTCACATTGGACTTGCACGAGATCAACTTGGCTTCGACCTTATCCAGGATTTTCTGATACGCAGCTTTGTCGTTGTAGGCGGCAAACGGGTCCATGCCCATCGAGAACGCGAATGCGATCAATGTTGGGCGTTTCATGCGATACGACACTTTGCCTGCGTATTTTGGATTGCAAAGATCGATATAATCCTTGATGTCGGGTGCCTTGGTCGTGTTGACGGTCAAGGCACTTGTGCCCCACACATGCGGCACGCCATAGACTTTGCCGTTATACATGGTGTTGGCTTTGGTGCCTTCCAACATGGAAGCAATCATCAAGCTGGCATCAATTTTGGACAGGTTGATCGGTTTGTAGATATCGTATTCAGCCTGTGCGCCAGAGATGCGATCCTGTGAAGGTTGGGCAAGGTCAAAACCCGCGCCACCGGTTGCGCGCAACTTGGAAATCATCTCTTCATTATTGGAATTGGTGACTTCGACGCTGATGCCGGTTTCGGCCTTGAACATTTCGACGACTTTTTCTGGCGCGTAACCGCCCCAGGTGAGAAGACGAAGCGTTTCGGCACTTGCCTGTGTGGCCATCATGGCCATGGCAGCGCCGAAAAGGGTGCTTAGAAACAGTTTGCTCTTGAACATTTCTTGTTACTCCCTTTTATCTAGGTCCCAGTTTTCACGTGGGACGAATGAAAACGAGAAGCCGTGCATCGACACGACCAGATGAACAGTCAAATGTAGCTTTACAAGCCCATTTGATCTCGTTGGAAATCCTTTTTTGCTTTGGGGATGGTATCTGCGTATTGGCGTTCATAGGCCCGCCTCCACTCTTTACCTAGTAAAACCAATGGATGCTGTTGATTTCACCCCTACAATTGTAGGTCTGCTGCCGTCGGGTGGCAACAGCATTCATGGATTGGGCGAACCAAAGGGACCGAGCCATATTTCACCGCACAGACAGGTTCGGCCAGGCACGGCTCAAATATAGCGTTGCGCCTCATTCTCCCGGCGCGATATCCTTGTATTTCACCGCCAGGAGGCAGCGCTATGGTTTCTGAAGGCCCGCTCATTCTCGTCATTGACGGCTATCCGAAAGACGACCGGGAAAACCTTGCCGGCTGCGGCATGACAACGGCGGGTGATTTGTATGTTGCGATGCTAAGCTCCATCTGCCCGCAGGCCAGATTCGAGGTTTTGTTTCCATCCGACCCTGATGCCGCCTTGCCCGACGGCGTTCAAATTGGCGATTTTGATGGTGTTGCGTGGACCGGCTGTTCGCTGACCATTCATGACAACACCGACAAACGGGTGCGCCGCCATATTGAGTTAGCACGCGCGGCTTACATGGCCGGGGTTCCACAATACGGCACCTGTTGGGGTATTCAAATTGCCGCCGTTGCCGCAGGGGGCACCGTCGCCGTAAATCCACGTGGACGTGAAATGGGCATTGGGCGCAAAATTACGTTAAGCCCTGCTGGGCGGGGGCATCCCTTGTATCAAGACAAGCCCACAACGTTTGATGGCTTTGTCAGCCATTTTGACGAAGTTACACACTTGCCGCCGGGGGCTGAAGTGCTCGCCGGGAATGCGTTCGTGCGGGTGCATTCGTTGAGCGTCGACCACGAGAAAGGCACTTTCTGGGGGCTGCAATATCATCCCGAATACGATCTTTATCAGATGGCGCGATTGATATATTGCCGCCGTGCCGCACTGACCAATGAAGGCTTCTATACGGACGAGGCAAACGCGCTGGAAATGGTTGAAAAGTTCGAACGGCTTTACGCCAATCCCGATGATATGGCTCTGGCTTGGCAGTTGGGTGTCGATCAGGACATCCTGAACGATACCGTGCGCCAAACAGAACCGCGCAACTGGCTGGAACGATTGGTCCTGCCCAAAATGCGCTGAGAACACCTTGACGATTATTCGTTGACCAGGGGACGCGACAACAAGCCGCGGATAATGGCATCGAGGTCGGCATCGACGTTGAGCACAGCCTCGACGGCCAAACAGATGGGCATGTCGACTTGGTTGCGGCGCGCCAGTTCGCACACCGTCTCGGCGTTGTGGACACCTTCGGCAACGGTTTTGCGCCCGGTTTGAATTTGTTCCAGGGTTTCGCCCTTGCCGAGACGATAGCCGACTGTAAAGTTACGCGACTTCATGGCGTTGCAGGTCAATGCAAGATCACCCAGCCCCGAGAGGCCCATCAACGTGTGGCTCTCGGCACCCAATACCAACCCCAGAGCATTGATTTCAAAAAGTCCGCGCGCGATCAAAGCGGCGCGGGCATTGTCGCCAAGCTGCATCCCCGTAACGATGCCGCAAGCAATAGCCAGAACGTTTTTGATCGCTCCGCCCAATTGTGTGCCGATAATATCCCGGTTGGCATAAGCGCGAAAGTTGGGCGAGGCCAAAGCCGCTGCCAACTTCCGGGCAACGTCCATATCCGGGCAGGCTATCGCCGCCGCAGAGGGTAAGTTCCGGGCAATTTCCTTGGCGAACGTCGGGCCACCCATGGATGCGATGATTGCTTTGTCACCGAGGCAATCGCCGACGACTTCCGCCATAAGTTTGCAGCTGTCTTTCTCGACGCCCTTGGAACAGATCAAGGCGGGCACCCCCCGATGCCAATGCGCCGCCGCCTGGGTAACGACTTGGCGTAAGTGAACGGTCGGAACGGCGATCAATACGGCGTCATTGTCACAGACTTCTGCCAAGTCCGGTGTCGCACGGATGGCGGGGTCGAGTTCGATGTCGGTTAAAAATGTATCATTTTTATGGTGGGTGTTGATGGCATCCACCACTTCGCTCTCAAAGGCCCACAGGGTTACGTCACGACCGGCCCGTCGGGCCACCGTCGACATGGCCGTACCAAATGCACCTGCACCAATAATACCGATCTTGTCCATACTATCTTCCAATCCAGATCAAGCCATCTCAGGCTCGCCTAGAGCCTCATGATGGTTTTGCTGTTATTCAAGTATCGGTCTCTTTGTTCTGACGCATCTCATCGACACCGTCTTTGGTGAGCGTAACCATGTCTTCCGCACTCTTCGAATGCGCGTCTTTTGCCCCGAACAAGGCTTTTGCCACGTCGGTGAGTTGCCAAATCGCGCTGTGGGCATAGCCCAAGTCATTCATCAATGAGGTCGCCATAGCTGCTGTTATTCGTTGTTCGCGAATCAAGGTATCCAACTCGCCCGTGGCGATAATGCTGTTCTTTTCAGATTCCACCTTAAACTCATCAAGGGTCAGGATGTCGCGATCCTCCTCTTTGCTTCGTTTTAAGTGATTGATCTCGCGCATCACCCGGGCAACCCTAGATCTGAGCTTATTATACTCATGACGAATATCTTCATTATCGGAACGAGTGTAGATCATTATATTTTTTCGTAGGTGTTTGATCCCCTTCACACTCGAGACAATGCCAATGCAGGCCGCTCTCAGTTCAAAAAGTCGGGTGGCATGGTCTGGTGGAAGCTGGGTTTGTGCAGTGCTAATAAATTCCAAGATGTCTGCATATAGCGTTTTGACTTTATTTTGATAGATGCGGTCTATATCAAGTTCCATTAATTCACGGTTGCTCGTGACGTATTCCTCAAGATCAATATTTGAAATAATGATAGATCGATGCAAATTCAGACCATGGGCCATGACCGCAAAGGCATTGTCATAAAGATGTATGGTTTCTTTGCGTACGGCCTCTAGCAGTGTCTCAGGAAAGTCAAAGGCGGATACATTGATATACCGCGGCTTTGAAAACTCTGTGCGTGGTCTTGGAATCATGACATGCAAGAGTTTCACAAGCCTGGGGACCAAAGGGATCATCACTACCAAGCCAATGACATTAAAGGTGGTGTGAAACACCGCCAGCTTCATCGTGTAATCATCGGCGGCGATGCCAATGAAATTGGCAATGTCGTCCACGATCCAGATGAGTTGTGAAATAAAAACAATGGCGATGGCGCTGGTTACAACATTGAAGATGAAGTGTGCCGCAGCCAGTTGCTTGCCTTGGTAGTTGGCGCTCATGGAACCAATGATGGCCGTGATCGTGGTGCCGATATTGGAACCGATGGCCACCGCCAATGCGTTCTCATAGGTGACCTGCGACGCCGCGAGCGCAGTGATGATCAGCACCAATGTGGCATGGCTGGATTGCATAACAACCGTGGCAGCCATGCCAATAAGGACATAAGTAACCAGACCCCCGAACCCGGATATAGCATATTCGGCGAGACTGACCGTCTCTCTGAATGCCTCAAAGCCCTCTTTCATGTAATGGATGCCAAGAAACAAGAACCCCAGTCCCGACAGAACGTAACCGATCCCCTTTAGTTTGCTCGACTTCTGCAAGACCAGAACAATACCGAACGCCAGCATCGGCATTGCATAAGCCGCCAAATTGACTTTAAGACCAAGCCCGGCAACCAACCACGCGCCGGTTGTGGTGCCAATATTGGCGCCGAGGATAATGCCGATGCCCGAAGACAACCAAATTAACCCTGCGCTCAAAAATGAGATAGCGACGATTGAGACTAGTGAACTGGACTGCGTGATTGCGCTGGAAACGATGCCGAATGCGATGGACTTCCACATACCGTCCATCGTTCGCTTGAGAAATCGTTCAAGAAAACCGCCTGCAAACGTGCGGAAACCTTCTTCAAGGAACAGCATACCAAACAGGAAAATGGCGATGCCAGCCGCAACTTCCTTCACGTTGGGGCTGATCCAAAAGCCGTACGCGAGGATTGCAAAAATTATGGGAAGCAGCAGGCGACGTAACATGGTCAGACCCTTCTTCGATTGGGGGAGGGCACCCGCCGGATCAGGAAGCAAAGGCGACCTCAACCCCATACTAAATTGTACGCCTACTGCAGTGCTTTTGCCTATGCAGAAATAAGCTTCCAATTATGGTGATGGTTTGATCGTCGAGTTTTTCCGCTTTGGGTCAAAACCAGCCTTTTAAGCAGTGCCTTTTGGGCGTAATATTTTTTAATTCTTTAATTCCTTAAGTCGCATCTGCGGCAAAGGCGGGACGGACGACATGGCAGGAAAATTAACACTAAGCGCATTGAAAAAGCTGGTCGCCAGCGGTGAAATCGACACCGTGATTGCTGCCCAGGTTGATATGCAAGGCCGCTTGATGGGAAAGCGCTTTCAGGCTGAATTTTTTGTTGATAGCGCGCATGAAGAAACCCACAGCTGTAACTACCTGCTGGCCACCGACATGGAGATGGTGCCCGTTGAAGGTTACAAAGCCACCAGTTGGGAAGCGGGCTATGGCGATTATATCATGAAGCCTGATATGGACACCCTTCGCCTTATCCCGTGGCTGGAAGGCACCGCATTGGTGCTTTGCGATATGCTGGACCATCATACCCACGC
Source organism: Thalassospiraceae bacterium (assembly GCA_030637205.1). Classification (GTDB taxonomy): domain Bacteria; phylum Pseudomonadota; class Alphaproteobacteria; order Rhodospirillales; family Magnetovibrionaceae; genus DAOVVL01. The sequence goes on from DAOVVL010000002.1 coordinate 17,411, forward strand.
CGAAGTTCCCCACTCGCCGCGCGCGGTGCTGAAAAAACAAGTTGCCCGCCTGGAAGCCATGGGCATGAAGGCATACTTCGCAACCGAGCTGGAATTTTTCCTGTTTCGTGAAAGCTATGAAGAAGCCAGTGACAGCGGTCATCAATTCCTGACGCCTATCAGTGCCTATAACGAGGATTACCATATCTTCCAGACCACCAAGGAAGAAGATGTGATGCGCGCCATTCGCAATGGCCTGCAAGGTGCGGACGTGCCTGTTGAAAATTCAAAAGGCGAAGCCGATGCGGGGCAGGAAGAAATTAACGTGCATTATTGCGATGCTTTGAGCATGGGGGACCGTCACGTAATCATCAAGAACGGCTGCAAGGAAATTGCGTGGGCAAAAGGGCGCTCTATCAGTTTCATGGCCAAGTGGAGTTATGATTTCGCGGGCAACTCGTCGCATGTTCACCAATCGTTGTGGAGCCTTGACGATAAGCCGTTATTTTTCGATGAAAACGCCGAACATGGAATGTCGGATCTCATGCGTCATTATCTGGCGGGGCTGCTGCTTCATGCCAGTGAAATTACATATTTCCTGGCGCCATATATAAATTCCTACAAGCGCTTCATGGCTGGCACCTTTGCCCCGACCAAGGCCGTGTGGTCGATGGATAACCGGACCGCCGGATACCGCATTTGTGGGGAAGCTACCAAGGCCGTTCGCATTGAATGCCGCGTTGGCGGTTCGGACCTTAACCCGTATCTTGCCATGGCGGCACTTATAGCCGCCGGGATTGACGGAATCGAAAACAAACGTGAACTGGAAGCCCCATTTGTGGGCGATGCATATGGCAGCAAGGATGTACGCGAAATCCCCTCAACGCTTCGCGACGCTACCGAAGCTATGGATGGTTCGGCTATGTTGCGCGCCGCACTGGGCGACGATGTGATCGACCATTACGTTCACGCGGCCAAGTGGGAACAATTTGAATATGATCGCCGCGTCACCGATTGGGAAGTCACCCGTGGGTTCGAGCGTGCATAACAAATAATAATTAAATATGAGACACCACCATGAGCAAACTAATTCAGTGTGTTTCCCCCATTGATGGGTCGGTTTTTGCAGAACGCCCGGCAATAGACATGTCTGCTGCCGTTGTTCGGGTCGCTTCTGCTGGCGTCGCGCAAAAAGATTGGGCCGCGCGCCCCCTGGCCGAGCGCATCAAACTGGTCGAGGCTGGCGTTGCCCGTCTTGGCGAAATGAACGACGAGATTGTGCCTGAACTGGCATGGATGATGGGTCGCCCGGTTCGTTACGGCGGCGAGTTCGGCGGTGTGAACGAGCGCGCATCCTATATGGCGTCCATTGCCGAGCAATCTCTAGAACCTATTGTGATTGAAGAAAGCGCCGCGTTTGAGCGCCGTGTTGAGCGCGTGCCCCACGGCGTGGTGATGGTCATCGCACCGTGGAACTATCCGTACATGACGGCCATAAATTCAGTAGTGCCGGCCCTGATCGCCGGCAACGCGGTAGTGCTTAAAAGCGCCAGCCAGACACTGCTGGTGGGCGAACGCATGGTATCGGCCTTTGTTGAGGCTGGTCTGCCCGGTGACGTGTTTCAAAATTTGGTTCTGGACCATGCGACGACCTCAGCCTTGATTGCGGGGCAGCATTTTGGATTTGTAAATTTCACCGGTTCCGTCGGCGGCGGACGTGCCATTGAAGCGGCCGCTGCGGGAACCTTTACTGGCGTAGGCCTGGAACTGGGCGGCAAAGATCCGGGTTACGTGATGGAGGACGCAGATCTGGACACGGCGGTGGACACCCTGATTGACGGTGCATTTTTCAATTCGGGGCAAAGCTGTTGCGGGATCGAACGCATTTACGTGACCGCGTCGCTTTATGATGCATTCGTTGAAAAGGCGGTCGCGATTGTCTCAGATATGGTTTTAGGAAATCCGCTGGACCCGGAAACTACCCTCGGCCCCATGGCTCATGTACGTTTTGCCGAAGATGTCCGCGCGCAAGTGTCCGAAGCCATTGCAGACGGTGCCACGGCGATGATTGATCCTGATCTTTTCCCCGCTGATGATGGCGGGGCGTATCTGGCGCCGCAAATTCTCACCAATGTTACCCATGATATGCGCGTGATGAAGGATGAAACCTTTGGTCCGGCGGTGGGCATCATGAAAGTCGAAAGCGATGAGCAAGCAATCGCACTGATGAACGATAGTTATTTCGGCCTGACCGCTTCGCTGTGGACCGCTGACACCGCACGCGCCACGGCGCTTGCAGGTGAGATCGAAACCGGAACCGTGTATCAGAACCGCTGCGATTACCTGGACCCGGCGCTGTGCTGGACCGGGTGCAAGGATACCGGGCGTGGCGGGGCGTTGTCGCAAATCGGCTATCACAACCTGACCCGGCCAAAATCCTATCACCTGAAGAAGGCTTAAAACGCCATGACCATCACTGCAAACTGGAGTTACCCCACGGCGGTTCGCTTTGGTGCCGGACGAATACAAGAGCTTGGCAAAGCGTGCGCCGAAGCAGGCATTACAAAACCGCTATTGGTCACAGATCGCGGTTTGGCTGAACTGCCGGTCACGCAAGGCGTACTGGACCTGATGGCCGCATCCGGTCTGGGTCGCGCCATGTTTTCAGAAGTCGATCCCAACCCCAATGAAAACAACCTTGCTGGCGGGATTGCGGCGTTCAGGCAAGGCGGCCATGACGGCGTGATTGCGTTCGGTGGTGGCTCAGGCCTGGATTTGGGCAAGCTGGTGGCGTTCATGGCCGGACAAACGCGTCCGGTCTGGGATTTTGAGGACATCGACGACTGGTGGACGCGCGCGGATGCAGACGCCATTGCGCCCAATATTGCGGTGCCAACCACGGCGGGAACCGGATCAGAGGTAGGCCGCGCAGGCGTGCTGACCAACTCAGAAACCCACGTTAAAAAAATCATCTTTCACCCAAAAATCCTGCCATCCGTTGTGATCGCCGATCCCGAGCTGACCGTCGGCATGCCGCGCGTTATTACGGTGGGCACCGGCATGGATGCCTTCATTCATTGTCTCGAAGCCTTTTGCACCACCAACTATCATCCTATGAGCCAGGGCATTGCGCTGGAAGGCATGCGGCTGGTGAAGGAAAATCTGAGCCTCGTTGCAGAAAACCCCAACGACATTGACGCCCGCGCCCACATGATGTCAGCCGCCGCCATGGGGGCGGTCGCGTTTCAAAAAGGCTTGGGCGGGGTCCATGCGTTGGCCCATGCGGTGGGCGCCACTTACAACACCCATCACGGCATGACCAACGCGGTGATCTTGCCTTATGTGCTTGAATTCAATCGTTCAGCCATCGAGGAACGTATCGTATCTGCTGCTGCGTATATGGGGATCGAAGGGGGCTTTGATGGTTTCATGGAATTCGTTTTGAAGTTTCGAAACCAACTTGGCGTGCCGGAAAAGCTCGACCAGCTGGGTGTAAAAACTGATCAAATCGACGAACTTGCGGCAATGGCGCTGGAAGACCCTTGTGCGGGCGCCAACCCGGTTCCACTTACCCTTGAGGCGGTAAAATCACTGCTAGAGCAGTGCATATAGGGCGGTGCTGTTATTTTAATGAATTTTCAACTGCTCTTAATCAGCGGGTCCACGGTTCGAGTCCGTGTGCGCCCACCAATAAAATCAACCCCTTAGCCGGAAATGGCTGAGGGGTTGATCGCTTTAAGGTAACAATTGAGGTAACAGTCAGGTAGAGGCTGTCAGGCCCATAGCCTGAAGGTGTTGGTTTAAATTTAGTCCCCGCATCCGCGATGGAACTGTACTGTCAGGGGTCTGCTTAGCGCCCGACAGCAGACTTCATTCGATACGTGTGTTGATGTCCGCTTATAGCCACCTGCGGACATCAATTTCAGGAAAAGGGGCTGCCGGTTGGTGGCCCTTTTTGATTTAGGGTGACAGAACGTCTGCTTACCGCCCAAAAGTGGACGTAATGCGGCTCCTTTGGGAATGTCAGCTAATAGCCATAAGCGGACGTTTGTGATGTAGGAGCAGGTATCCGCGTCTGGCGGAGGGTTGCCTCGGGAAGATAATTCCAATGGCGAAGCCATTGAGCTATAATAGCAACGGATTTGATGGTTACTCGGGAAAATTCTGTGCAGACAGATCCC
>DAOVVL010000267.1 GCA_030637205.1 Thalassospiraceae bacterium
CGGGCGCTGAAACGTTCGATGCCCGCCAGGACATCTTCGAAGCCTTCAATGTTGCCGATCAGGTCGAAGTGCTGATCGGCCCCCATGTTGATCTGGCATCGGGGGGATCGTTAATCGTCGAAGAAACCGCGGCGCTCACCGCCATTGATGTGAATTCCGGCAGTTCCGAAGGCGCAGGCGGTCGCGGGCCTGATCTGGCACAGGCGACCAATCTGGAAGCCGTCGTCGAGGTTGCGCGCCAGATCCGCCTGAGAAATCTTGGCGGCCTGATTGTGGTCGATTTGTTATCCTATGGCGCAAAGGCCAAAAACAAGGTCCGCGAAAAAAAGGTGTTGGCGGCATTTAAGGCTGCCCTGGCGGCTGATCCCAGACGACCGCAATTGCTGGGCGTCAGTGCTGGCGGGCTGGCCGAGGTGATCCGGCCCAGAAAGTCGGCCCCGTTATCGCATATCGTGTCGGAACCATGCCCAACCTGTCCGGGGGGCAGGGCAACATCGGACCTCAGCCACGGCTTGAAGGCGCTGGAACGCGTGCTGGCGGAAGTTCAGGCTGATCCTAAGCTGATCCCGGCGCTGGTGGCCCATCCGGACCTCATCACGGCCCTGAACGACCAGGCTCCGGCGGCACTGGTGCAAATGCAGGACCGCCTTGGCCAGCCGCTTGAACTGGTGTCGGACGCCACCATGGCCAGCGGCCACTTCCGGGTGATTGCCGCGCAAAGATAGCCTAAGCTGGAAAAACGACCTAAAGACACACCCAAGCGAGAGCCAGATGAAAGTAGCCAAGCCAAAAACAGCCTCTGTGGTGCAGTTGCAACCCCGAGACGCCCCCAAGCCCCACCACGACGACCCGCGAGGGGCCAAGTGCCCGGTCTGCGCCAAACCGGCCGGAGCCGACACCCAGCCCTTTTGTTCCAAACGCTGCGCCAATATTGATCTGGGGCGCTGGCTGGACGGCAAATACGCGATCCCCAGCACCGAAGACGATAATGATTGGGCAGACGGTGTTGAGGTTGGGGGTGAAGACGAAGAAGGCTAGCATACCTCTGACGCTGGACAGCCCCGGCGATATCTTTTATAAGCCCCCTCGGTTGCATGTGGTTCCATCGCCCGTGGGCAAACGGTTCGGGGTGGAATTTGGCATTTATGCCCGGGTAGCTCAGTTGGTAGAGCAGCGGATTGAAAATCCGCGTGTCGGTGGTTCAAATCCGCCCCCGGGCACCATTTAAAAGGGTCGGCTTCCACATGGATGCCGGCCTTTTTTCATGGGGCTTGAAGGCCGAGCAGGGCTTGATCCAGCATTTTTTCGCCTTCGCCCACAAGATCGAATTTCTGCGGTGATATGGACCAGCGCAAAACGGTGCCTTGTAAAATGGCGATGACCAGATTTGCCGTGTCATTTACATCCATGTCTCGGCGCAGGTCGCCATCATCAATGGCGGCTTGTATGGCGCTTGAAAGCGCGCCGTGAAAACGCTTCATCACTGCCAGCACGCCTTTTTTGATTACGGCATTTTTCTGGTGAAGTTCGCGTGAAAAAATGACCGACGGCAGGGCGGGTATTGCCACCACCAGGCTCAACTGCGCGCGAACCAGAAAACGCAACCGTCCACACGGTGTGGGGGATGGGGCCAGCTCAGCGCCATCCCAGTTCTTTTCCATCTTGGTGGCAAGGGTATCAAATACCGCGGTCCAGATGGCCGCCTTGGTCGGGAAATGGCGAAAGATCGCGCCGTGGCTGACGCCGACTTGTTTGGCCAGGGCTTCGGTGGTGATGCGCCCCGGCCCTAGGTCCGCCGACAGGCTCAACGCGGCCTCAACAATTTCTTCTTTTCGCTCTTGGGTGCTTTTACGTTTGACAATGCTCATGTAAGTGAGTAGATACTTACTAAGGGCAGATGTCAAGCTTTCGCTGCCCAGTATGAAGGATCAATCGGGGTTAGATACTAGCGCCATGTAATTGAACGGATAAATCCATGAACACCAAAATGCTCTCCATTCTCGCGATCCTTTTGTGGGTGGCTACCGCCGCCTTTGTCGGCTTCAGGTTTATGACCGGCACCACAGTTGAGGCCACAGATGGCCGCGAGGCGATCGTGTTGGAAGCCGCTGAGCGGGACTTCATCCTGACCGAGATGCGCGGATTTCTGGTCGGCGTTCAGGAAATCATTTCCGCCGCCAATGATGGCGACATGGACGAAGTCAAAAAGACCGCCCATCGCATCGGCAGTGCCGAGGTTGAAGGCGTGCCGCCCGAAACGATGTTGAAACTGCCGATGGCATTCAAGCAACTGGGGATGTCGACACATGCCGGTTTTGATGACGTGGGGCTGGCCGCTGAAATAGGCCCGGATGCAGTGCTGCAAGCCCTTGAAGAAAACATGAGCAAGTGTATCGCGTGTCACGAGACTTATCGTTTTACCACCAGCGAATAAATGATTGAAGGAGGACAAAGATGACTTCTGCATGTCCAGCTTATTGTAAAAGCCCAAACTTTCTGAAGATTCTCGCCGTCGTGGCCCTGATCTTTGGTGCCGCCACAATCTTGTCGGGTGGGTCGGTTATTTTTGGCTCCACTGAAATTCAGTTAGCCATGGGCGATACCGTTTCATTTGTGGTGTGGTTTAATTTTGTATCCGGCTTTGCATATGTGCTAGCCGCGATCGGTCTGTTGCGTCGCGCTAAATGGGGCGCCTATCTGGCCATCGCGGTCGCAGTTGCTATCGCCCTGACCTTCGCGGCCTTTGGTCTTCACATCTTCAATGATGGTGCGTTTGAGCCAAGAACCGTCGCCGCCATGGTTCTGCGCACGGGTGTGTGGATGCTGATCGCCTGTGTTGCGCGCAAAAGTTTGTTGAGAGATTCAAGCGCCGTAGCTGCTTGATTACATTAGCCCTAGCGTATTTGTGGGTTTGGCCAAGCCTATGTTAGGGTCTGCGGCGATGTATAACCTTTTGCGCAATTTTACCCTGATCAGCCTCGCGGCGGTGGCAATCGCTACTGTGGGGCTGTTTTGGTCGATGCGCACCATCCTGACCGACCAAATCATCACCGAAACAGAACTTCGCAATATTCAGTTGTCGGCATCGTTTGCCAATTCTCTGGGCAAGGATATTGCCAAGTTTATGGTGGCTACTCAGGACCATACGCCAGCGCAGCTCAAAAGCTTAAGTGGTGGTGAAGCTTTTCAGGAAATGAATGCATTGCTGAAAGATGCCACGGCCGGTCTTGGGGTGCTGAAGGTCAAGATGTATGACCGCCACGGCCACACGGTCTATTCAACCGATGTCGCGCAGTTGGGTCAGGATAAATCCACCAACGATGGTTTTCGCCAGGCATTTAATGGCAAGCCCGCAAGCCTGCTTGTGTTCAGAGACAATTTTAATTCCTTTGAAGGCGTAGTTGAAAAAGTTGATCTGGTGGCCAGTTATGTTCCCCTTATTAGGGATGGGAAAATCATTGGTGTGTTCGAACTGTACTCGGATGTAAGCGGCGCGATTTCGCGCATGAAAGCGCTTTCCGTGCAGTTGGTCGGGGTGTTGCTGATTTTGGCGGTGCTGTTGTTTGCTGCACTGTTCATATATATGCGCCGCGCTGACAGAATTTTGAGCAAC
>DAOVVL010000293.1 GCA_030637205.1 Thalassospiraceae bacterium
AATGGTAGGCTCAAAATCCGGGAAAACGCAATAAGGGAGCAGGGGGGATGGACGCAATGTCAAATACAAGCATTGAGCAGATAGATGCCATCAAGGCCAGACTGCAACCCACATCATTGGGCATGAGCGATGGCCGCGCCAGATTTCGTGAAATTTTCAACACCATCAACGAAGCGCGCGGCGGATCGTTGCCCGATGCCATGCCAACACATCGCGTATTTCGCGACATTGGTAATGAAGCCGCCCCCAGCGGTGCCCCGGTTGATCTGGGTGGGCTTTCAGGAAAGCTGTGGGTGGTGGCGGTCGGCGGGTATCTGTCGGCCTGCATGCGATGGACGGCACCGGTGTTCGGCGATGGATTGAAACATCTTCAAAGCCTGGGCGCGAACGTATCGACGGCGCTGGTGGCCGGGCGCTCGGGCACGGTGCATAACGCCAAGATCATCCGCGACACCGTCGAAGCCTTGCCGATAAAAGAAGGCGACCGGGTGGTGATCGTCGCCCATTCCAAGGGCGTGATCGACACCTTGCAGATGTTTGCGGATCATGGTGATGCGACCCAAAAGATTTCGGCATTGATCGGTGTGACCGGTGCGGTTCGCGGCTCGTCGCTGGCGCTGGAATTTCCGTACCTGTTCAGGCAGTTTTTGGTGCACATGCCGTTGCCGACGTGCTCTACCGGGGACAAAATGGCGCTTCACGACATCGAGCCCGGTGTTCGACTGGCGTTTTTGCAACGTCTCAAGATCCCAGAACACATCAAGACCTATACGCTGGCGGCATGGCCGGAGCGGAACCTGATGTCGTTGGGATTCAGGCCCATGCGCACGCTTCTCGACGCCCATGACATGGCCAACGACGGCCAAGTGGCGGTGCCGGACATGGCGATCCCCGGTTCCAGCATGTTAGGCGTGCTCAATTGTGACCACGTCGCACCAGCCATGCCGTTCAACCGCGACAATCGTTTGATTGGCAAGGCGATGACAGGCCTGCTTCGCACACACAATGCGTTTCCGCGCGAAGTCCTGATGGAAGCGGCGGTGCGCTTTGCCGTTGAAACGCTGGATCAATAATGTTTGCGAAAATTCAGATAAAAAAAGCCACGGCCTTGCGACCGTGGCTTAAATAGACTTTCCGGAGAACCCTAACCGAGAGCGTGCAGTCAGGACCAATATGAGGAAAATACTAGGCGGGACCTCTTCCCCCCCAGGAAGCAGTCACATAGTTTCCCTTTTTCCGGGCTGCTTGTGAATAATCCGGACCGCTTAGTTTTGCCCTCTTATTCATATGATGAATGAGGCCTGCGGTCGGGAAATCCGGCTCAAGGCTGGGTTTTGATCTGCAGCGCATCGTACGCCGGGTCGATATGGGCACAACGGCCGCTTTCATCACAGATCATCACGCGCATCAGCCCACCCTCCATCTGCGCGCGCGCCGGGGCTACCAGATCACTGGCGGCAATCCAGGTCAGGCTGATGGCGATCACCGTCAGCACAGCATTTTTATAAAGTTCCATTTTAAGGGGCCTTTCAAAAAGAAAATCAGATTTTATCCATCCGCAGTTTGTTGTCATGTGCGCTGCAACCCTCAGATCCGACGTTGCCATCAGCCTGACAGCCTGTTTCACCGATAAAGTAGGTGCCCAAAAGCGGCACGTGGAAGGTGAAACCGAAGCTCAGCGCGTTGACCGTGCCTTTATGAACATTGATGGTCACCGGGTTGTTGTTGGCCGTTCGTGCTTCCAACACCGAGCCGATGGAAATGCGCGATGTTAACGGGCTGCCGCTACTGCCAACCCCGAATGAGAAATTGTTTACTGCCCCCACCACAATATCCACATTCAAATCACCGGAGATCGGCTTTTCGATGTGGCCAATATGTGTGACCGCACCGTTACGTGAACCCATGGCGCCGACAAAAATTTCGCCTGCGGTAATGTTCATGTTCACATGTCCGCCAACAGGTTGCGAAATGGTACCGATATAGGCGTTGGCAAATGAGTTACTGCCAATTGAAAAGGCGGTGACCGCACCGGTGACAATGTCCATGTCAAGGGCGCCGCCTATAGTGTTGTTAACTTCGCCAATGGCAATCGTTGCAGATGTATTGCTGCCAAGCGATGCGGCGGTCGTTGCGCCAGCAAAGATATCAACGGTGGTTGAGCCATGAATTGGGGCGCGAATATTGCCGATAGAAACCGACGCCGTCGAATTGCTGCCGATGGCGGCCGTGAGTGCCGCGCCGGCGGTCACGTTAATATGGCCAGACCCGTTTAAATGGGCTCTTGACCCAATATTGCCGATGTTGATGGTTGCGTTGGTATGGCTGCCAATAGACGCCGCAATCGCCGCGGCCACATCGATGTCGGTGGTGTAGGCGCCACTCATGGTGCCGGAAATATTGCCGATGTTGACTTTGGCGACACTGCTTTCACCGATCGACGCTGCAATGGTGCCAAGGGCGCGAACGGTATGGTTAAGGCTGCCGTTCAAGGTGCCATCCACATTGCCGATCAATACCCGCGAAGTGGAACGATGGCCGATGGCCGCATTGACCGCCGCTGGCGCGGTTATGTGGAGCGTTACGCCGCGGCTTCCGCCTTGTGGATTTACAACACCTATCATGGCAACCGCGCTGGTTTCGCTGCCGATGGCGGCATTGACCAGGGTGTTAGAATCGATGGTGCCGCTGACCCCGCCGCCCACATCGCCGTAAACGCCGCCGATATCCATGTAGGCATAGGATTTATAGCCGATGGCGGCATTAACGGCCCCGGTGGCGATGGCGGTTTCACTGATGTTGCCTTGTACCGAACCGCCAATGGCGGCGACTTCTGCAATGGCGGAACTGTTTGCCCCGATGGATGCATCAATAACCCCACCGGCGATGACGGTTTCCGTCACATTTCCTGAAATGGTTTGCTGACCGCCGGCAAGATTGCCAACCGTGGCAATAAATTCTTCGGCAACTGTATTGCTGCCAATGGCGGCGACCACGGCGGCACCGGCGACAACGGTTTCGGTAACGCTGCCATCCACAACTAATTTACCAGCCGACAGGGGAGTTGATGTGGAGGTTTCTTTCGTTACCACAAATGCGGGGCCAATGTTATCGCTGGGATCGGAAGTGGCAGGGGGGGAACTGCCGGGGCTGTCATTAATGTTTGCGACAACGCTTGT
>DAOVVL010000306.1 GCA_030637205.1 Thalassospiraceae bacterium
CTGAATGGCGGCGCGCGCGAGCAACGCATCAACGCTTTCGCCTTTCTTGGCGCTACAACTTTTCACCACGGTGTGTTCCTGTAACGCGAAACCAAAGCGGGTCATATAGGCTTCCAGTTCAGGAAGGCCGCCATACGAATCCATGCGCAAAATTCCGTGGGTGCCGACCACGTCGCCGGCACCGTACTTGATTGCCACTTCTTCAAGGCGTTGCATATCGCCTTCGATGGCCTGTTCGGCACCAATGGTGCGCATATCGGCCAGATCGCCCATCGGCAGGATCGTCGGCACCAGCCCGCCCACATCTTTTGGCCGCCCTTCCCACGCCGCGCGCCACGGGTTGGGGTCATCCCACAACAATAACGCGCCCGCCGCCTGATAAACCGGCAGTACCACCACCGGTTTGCTTTCGGTTTCGGCAAACGGAATGGAATGGCGATCCAACAGTTCGCGCACCGCTTCGGCATGGAAACGATAGTTGAGGCTGGCGATATAGCGCACCGTGGATGCCTTTTCCTCGGCCACCTCAAAATCCTGGATCAGATCGGTAACCGCCCGACGGCTTAAGTTCGGCAGACGGTCGTGAAAGGCCATCAGTGTGAGGCGCTTGAGCAGGATGTCAAAGGCACGGGCCTCGCCTTCGGCCAGCGCCTTGGCGCGGGCTTCGGTGGCTGAGGCCTCGGTCACGTCAACGGCCACCCCTTCAACCACAAAAAGCTTGGCCGCCGCCGCTTGGGCATCGTGGTTGCCCACAAGCGCGCCGCCAAAGCCCGCCAGCACAACCACCAGCACGGCAAACCGGCCAAATGCCGATATCGCTTGAGAGAAGGGTTTTTCCCGGTTTTGGGTCATTGCAAAGCGCCCCGGATCAAGTATGTTTCCCACTGGTAGCCGCCCCCATTGGGCGATACAAGGTTTTACCACGTTCACCGTTCAAAGCCAGTGCGCGATTTTATACAGCCATTGGTCACAAACCATTGATGGAGGCCGCCATTTCCGGTGCAAATTACAAAAGTGCAGGCGTTGATATTGACGCTGGCAACGCACTTGTCGAAGCCATTAAATCTGACGCCAAGTCCACCGCCCGATCCGGCGTGATGGCAGGCCTGGGCGGCTTTGGCGCCATGTTCGATCTGAAAGCTGCCGGATACAGCGATCCTATTTTAGTGGCCGGAACCGATGGCGTCGGCACCAAGCTGAAAGTCGCCATTTCCACCGGCAATCACAGCACGGTTGGCATTGATCTGGTGGCCATGTGCGTCAACGATCTGGTGGTGCAAGGCGCCGAGCCGCTGTTCTTTCTCGATTATTACGCCACCGGAAAATTAGACGTCGACGCCGGCGCCGAAGTGGTCGCGGGCATTGCCGAAGGCTGCCGCCAGGCCGGTTGCGCGCTGATCGGCGGCGAAACGGCTGAAATGCCCGGCATGTACGCGGGCGGTGAATACGATCTGGCGGGCTTTTGCGTCGGCGCGGTTGAACGCGAAGGCGTTTTGACGGGCGAACATGTGGGCGAAGGCGACGTGGTGTTGGGGCTGGCATCCAGCGGGCTTCATTCCAACGGCTTTTCACTGGTGCGCAAAGTGGTCAGCGACGCGGTTATTGGTGGGGCAGCCGAAACAAAAATGGAAGCCGCGGTGCGCGATCATATCGTGGACAAGGCCCGCTTGGCCTACAACGGCGCGGCGCCGTTTGCCGAGGGTAAAACCCTTGGTGAAGCCCTGCTGACGCCCACCAAAATTTACGTCAAAAGCTGCCTTGCCGCGATCAAAGCATCAGGCGGGGTTCCCGGCGGGGTTCATGCGCTGTCGCATATTACCGGCGGTGGCTTGACCGAAAACATTCCCCGCGTACTGCCCGAAAATCTTTGCGCCGAGATCGACGTATCGTCATGGGATTTGCCTGCGGTGTTTCAGTGGCTGCAGGAAGCAGGCAACATTGTTGAGAGCGAAATGGCCCGCACCTTTAACTGCGGCATCGGCATGGCGGTCATCGTGGCAGAAGATCAAGCCGACCAGATCACCCGGACGTTTGAAGCCGAGGGCGAAACCGTTCACCGCATCGGGCGCATCATCCCGCGCGGCGAAGACGGCGAAGGCACACGCCTGAACGGTGTTATCGAAGCGTGGGGCAAATGAAAACAGCCGTTCTCATTTCCGGTCGCGGGTCCAACCTTGAAGCCCTGATCGCGGCTGCCGCTGAAGAAGACTTTCCCGCAGAAATCGTCCTCGTGATTTCCAACAAGGCCGATGCCAAAGGGCTGGAACATGCCAAATCTGCCGGGATCGCCACGGCGGTGCTCAACCACAAGGAATTTGAAGACCGCGAAAGTTTCGACGCGGCCATGAGCGAAGCCATTGAAGCAGCCGGGGCTGAATTTATCTGCATGGCGGGCTTCATGCGGTTGCTATCGGACGGGTTCGTGAAAAAATGGCGCGACCGCCTGATCAACATCCACCCTTCGCTGCTGCCGGCGTTTAAAGGTCTGCACGTACATGAACGCACCCTCGAAGCAGGCGTGCGTTTTACCGGATGCACCGTGCATTTTGTGCGCCCGGCCATGGACGAAGGGCCGATCATCGTGCAAGCCGTGGTTGCGGTGTTAACCGACGACACCTCAGATAGCTTGGCGGCGCGCATCCTGGAACAGGAACACCATATTTTTCCACAAGCATTGCGCCTGATCGCTGAAGGCAAAGTCCGCGTTTCGGCCGAGCGCGTGCTGATCGAAGGCATCAAAGCCCCGGATCAAAGCCTGATTAACCCCACTTAACGCAAAAAAAAGCCGCCCCGGTTAAGGGACGGCCTTTTTAGTTCGCGCTATCTTCAAGTGTTAGCCGACGATTTCGATATCGGAAAAGAAGAAGTTGGCTTCAATCGCTGCGTTTTCAGCAGAATCGGAACCGTGTACCGAGTTGTTTTGCACGTCGATGGCAAAATCCTTGCGAATGGTGCCTTCGTCGGCATTTGCCGGGTTGGTGGCACCCATGATTTCGCGGTACTTGGCGACGGCGTTTTCGCCTTCAAGCACTTGCACCACGACGGGGCCGGAAATCATGAAATC
>DAOVVL010000051.1 GCA_030637205.1 Thalassospiraceae bacterium
CGCACTTTCCAGCCCGCGCACCACGCCGGGCAAGCGCATCAGCATGGATTGGCCTTCTTCGGCAAACGCCTTGATGCGCGCTTCGGGGCCAAGGTTTTCGCGCATCCAGCTTTCGATCAGGGGCCGTGCGATAAACCACATGTTGGCCTCAGGCGCCAGTCTTCGACCCGTACCTTCGGCCACCAGCATGGTTTTTTGCAACAACAGCAATTGCGGCTGGGTTTCCATTTCAAACGTTTCGGTAATCTGGAACAACTGGCCCAACATGGTGGCCACGGATATTTCGTTTTGCGGTTTATCCAATATCGGCTCGGCGATGGAACGGCACGCCTGGGTGAAGGTTTCCAGCGACTGGGTGCGCGGGATCCAGCCTGCTTCGAAATGCACTTCGGCGGCGCGCCGGTAATCGCGGTTTAAAAACGCCATCAACAGTTCCGCCAAATGAATGCGCGTGGGCCGATCCAGCCTGCCCATGATGCCGAAATCCACGGCCCCGATGGCCCCTTCGGGGGTTATGAAGGCATTGCCCGGGTGCATGTCAGCGTGAAAAAAGCCGTCGCGAAAAACTTGCAGAAAAAATGCGCCGGCAGAACGTTCAAGGATTATCAGCGGATCGTGACCGGCGGCACGAACGGTTTGGGCATCAAGCAACGGCACGCCGTGGATGCGCCCGGTGGTCAGCACGCGTTGCGCCGTGCGGGTCCAATCGACCGGCGCCACCTCAAAGGTATCGTCGCCTTCGAAATTGACGGCCAGTTCGGCGGCGGCGGCGGCTTCAAAGCGCAGGTCCATTTCCATGCGCACCGATTGTGCCAGTGTGGCGACAACCTCGACCGGTTTTAAACGCCTGAACTGGGGCCGGGCGCGTTCCACCAGATGGGCGGCCCAGAAAAACAGGTCGAGATCGCGCGTAAACGCTTTTTCGATGCCGGGGCGCAGAACCTTGACCGCAACTTCTTCGCCACCGGGCGTGGCGGCAAAATGCACCTGGGCGATGGATGCCGCCGCGATGGCGGTATCATCGAAACTTTCAAACAGCTCACTGACCGGCTTGCCCAGCTCTTTTTCGATTGCCGCGCGGGCCTCATCGGCGGGAAAGGGCGGCAGCCTGTCTTGAAGGTGCGAAAGGTCAGCCGACATTTCCTCGCCCAGAAGGTCCGGGCGGGTTGCCAGCATCTGGCCTAATTTAATAAAGCTCGGCCCCATTTCCTGTAGTGCTGCCGCCAAACGCTGGCCCGGACGGCCTTTGGTGCGGCGCCGTCCCAACAGGCCTGCCAGGGTCACCACAAAAGGGTGGATGCCAAGGGTTTGAAGAATAAAAAGCGCGTCATGGCGCGCCAGAGTTCTGGCGATGGCAAACAGACGGGCGATATGACGAAGGCTATTCACTTAAATGGTCTTTCTGTAATTGTTTGTTTTAAGTGCGCGCTCAAGTGCGCCTTATGTCCGCCAGGCCGAATGGATACATGCGATGCCGCCCGACAGGTTATCATACGACACCACCTCGAAGCCGGCATCTTCGATCTTGGTGGCAAATGTCTTTTGATCGGGAAAGCGGCGGATCGACTGCGCCAGATATTCATAACTTTCGCGGTCGCCTGCCACCATGCGGCCCAGTTCCGGCAGCACCGAAAATGAATAGGCGTCATAGATCTTGTCCAGTCCCGCCACCTCGACGTGGCTAAATTCCAGACACAGAAAATGCCCGCCCGGTTTCAAAACGCGCCGGGCTTCGCTCAGCGCATTTTCAATATGGGTGACGTTGCGAATGCAAAACGCGATGGTATAGGCATCAAACGTGGCATCAGCAAAGGGCAGCTTTTCGGCGTCGCCCTGCATCCAGTCAATGCCTTTAAGACAGCCCTTATCAATGGCGCGATCGCGCCCGACATTTAACATGTCTTCGTTGATGTCATAAACCGTGACCTCAGCGCCGCCGGCGTCGAGAAAGCGGAACGCGATATCGCCGGTGCCGCCGCCCACGTCGAGCAATTTCATATGCCCGTTTGGTGCCAGCTTTTTAATCAGGTCGGCCTTCCACAGGCGGTGTACGCCAAGGCTCATGAGATCGTTCATGATGTCGTATTTGGAAGCGACCGAAGAAAACACCCCGCCCACCAGATCGGCCTTCTGGTCCACGTCCACGTCGCGGTAACCAAAATGGGTGGTATGGGTGGCGTCCTCTGCCTTGGCGGCAGCTTTATCTGAATGTGGTTCGCGCATAAACGAGACCATAGCGCAGCGGCGCTGAAGTGGCTACTTTGGAAATATGCCCGAACTTCCCGAAGTCGAAACCGTTCGCCGGGGCCTTGCCCCGGTAATGGAAGGTCGCAAGATCACGCGCGTTATTTTGCGCCGAAGCGATTTGCGAAAACCGTTCCCCAAAGGCTTTCAAAAGCGCATCGAAGGGGCGCGGGTGAAAACCGTGGCGCGGCGCGCCAAGTATTTGCTGCTACATCTGGACACCGGTGATGTGGTGATCTGGCATCTGGGCATGTCGGGCCAGGTGCGCATCTATGCCAAAGGCGAGGCCGTGCCCAAGCCACAAAAACACGACCATGTTGAGTTTCATCTGCAACACGGCGCCACCATTCGCTTTACCGATCCGAGGCGTTTCGGGCTGATGGATTTGGGCTTTGAAGATACCCTGGACCAACATGCGCTTTTAAAGGATATCGGGCCGGAGCCGCTATCGAACCATTTCAGCGCCCCGGTGTTGCAGGCGCGCTTATCGGGAAAACGCATCGCCATCAAGCAGGCGTTGATGGACGCACGGGTGGTGGCCGGGGTTGGCAATATATATGCCTCAGAGGCGCTGTACCGGGCCGCCATTTCGCCCAAACGCAGTGCGGCTAGTATCGGGCCAAAACGCGCCGCCGCGCTTGTTGGGGCCATCGTGGGTGTCTTAAGCGCCGCGATCAGGGCCGGGGGCTCAACCCTGAAAGACCACCGCACCACTGATGGGGAACTTGGATATTTCCAGCATTCGTTTGCCGTGTATGGCCGACCCGGCGAGGCATGCCCCGATTGTGACTGTAACGTGGCCAAAACCGGTGGGATCAAAAATATCGTTCAGGGCGGTCGCGCGACTTTTTATTGTCCAAGGCGCCAGCGGTAAGGTATGGCTTAAACATGATGAAACGCACGCTTCTTAAATTCGGTCACAAGTCTGGTCGCAAGTTAGCCAAATTTCTGGCCCGTCCCTTGATGGTTGCGCTGATCGCGCTCAGCCCCTTGTTGGTGCCGGGCGCGGCTTTGTCTGACAGCCATCAGGCCCGCTTTTTAAGCGTGATTGAAGACCTGCCCCTGATGGATGGCATGGTTGAGGTGGGCGAAGGGGTGCGCTTTGAAAGCGATCAGGGCCGCCTTGCCGAGGCCACGGCCGAAGGTTTGGTCACGCCAGCGGCCGCGCGTGCCTTTTACGCCCAGACCCTGCCGCAGCTGGGCTGGAGCCGCATTTCCGAGGGCCGCTACGGGCGTGAAGGTGAGGTCCTGAGCCTCAGTTTCGAAGGGCTCAATGGTGGCCAGCTGAAGATCAACTTTTCGCTTAAACCCCGTTAGGCCGCGCCTGCCTGCCAACCTGCCCGCCCGCCTGCCCGCCGCCTGTCCACATGGCCCCTAAAGCCTCAACAGTTCGCGGAAACTAAGGGCTTGACGGGCACCGCCACCCCCCATATAAACCGGGCTTCCAACGTTTGGGCCGCCCACCGGGGCCGCCCTGATATATAGAGCAGGTAGACAAGAACTATGGCTAATCACAAGTCCTCGAAAAAGCGTATCCGCCAGACCGAAACCCGCACCAAGGTGATGGGCGACCGTCGTGCACGTGTGCGCACCTTCATCAAGAAGGTCGAAGTTGCCATCGAAGGTGGCGACAAAACGGTTGCACAGGCTGCCCTCAAGGAAGCCCAGCCGGAACTGATGCGCGGCTCTTCCACCGGCGCATTTCACGCCACCACGATTTCACGCAAAATCTCGCGTTTGTCGGCACGCATCAAGGCGATTGCTTAAATCCCACTAAAATATCTAGTGTGGCGAAATTATTTCTAAGGGCTGCGTCCGTTTCGGGTGCGGCCTTTTTTGCGCCCGCACGCAAAATGCAATTGGATTGTAATTTTGAGGCCCTGTGGTTGAAATTAGTAACAGATGGGCCGGCAGTTTCGATCTGCCGCGCTGAAGCAATATTTTTGTGATGCGATTTCATGGCTTTGCAGCACATCCGTTTGATACCAACGGCCACGATCCGGGCGGGCTGGGGCAGAAGTTTTTTCCACCGAAAAATCACACCCTGTGGAAGCTGGGGATGCTTTTTTAACCGCATTTTGAGTCAAGATAATTATTTGCCCTGTTCCCCTTTCGATCTTATTGAAAGTGGGATATGACCTCCCGTAAGATCACTTCGCGAACAAACACAGGGAAGGGGGGCCTGACTATTCAAGCGATTGTTGGTAAGTGTTTCGGGTCTCAAATTTAGCCTTTTCAAACTGAAACATTTTCAAGTCCGAGTATTCACCCTCTCACTAAAATAATATTGGGCACAAAAGCTTTCCGGAAAGTTTCCGGAGCGAAGGTTGACCCGATCGAACCGATGTAAAAAAATCTGGCCGGGAAACGCCTTAATAATTTCAGGAAGTTTTTGGCCAATTTATAAAAAAACTATTTTTTAGGCAGGGCGCTGACGAATGATGAACCAATTTTTCCACCCGGAAGCACATCTGTTTCCGGGGGTTTCCAAAGCTTTTCAGACAGTTGATGGCATCTCACAGGGGGTGCGGGCATGACCGGTGGCATCGTTGATATCGCGATCATCGAAAGCTGGGACGAAGTAATGACCAGCCTGCGCGCCGAAGTTGGTGAAGCCGCCTTTGACAGCTGGCTTAAACCCATGACCGTTCGCGACATGGTCGGCGATCAGGTGCGTATTTCGGTTCCGACCCGCTTCATGCGCGATTGGGTTGTGGCCCATTATGCCGACCGGATTTCTGCACTATGGTGCCGCAACATTGAAATTTTTGTTCAGTCCGATCACGGACCGGGTGAAGGCGATGGCAAAATGGCGCGCGTCGCACCTGCAACTGAACCGGCCCCGGTGGCAAATGTGGCCACCACCGCCACGGGCGAAATTCCAGCCGCCGATCCCCGCTTTGTCAATGCACCGGCCCCTGTACCCGCTTACACCTTGAGTACGCCCGTCATTACAGGCATGGCACAGGTTGCGCTGGAAATCAGCGCCCCGCTGGACCCACGTTGCACGTTTGATAATTTTGTCGTCGGCAAGCCCAACGAATTTGCCCACGCCGCCGCCCAGCGCGTCGCCGAAAGCGACACCGCCCAGTTCAATCCGTTGTTCCTCTACGGCGGGGTTGGTCTTGGCAAAACCCATTTGATGCACGCCATCGCATGGAAAATCCGCCAGCGCGACCCCAACCGCACCGTCATTTACATGTCGGCTGAAAAATTCATGTACCGTTTCATCCGCGCGCTGCGCGAACAAAAGACGGTCGATTTCAAGGACCATTTCCGCAACGTTGACGTTCTGATGATCGACGATGTGCAGTTTATCGGCGGCAAGGATTCCACCCAGGAAGAATTTTTCCACACCTTCAATGCGTTGGTCGATCAGGGCCGCCAGATCGTGATCTCGGCTGATAAATCGCCGTCCGATCTGGAAGGCATGGAAGACCGCCTCAAATCGCGCCTCAATTGCGGGTTGGTGGCTGATATCCACGCCACCACCTACGAGCTGCGGGTCGGCATCCTGCAGGCCAAGGCGGAAAAGCTGGGCATCGAAATTCCGCCCAAGGTTCAGGAATTCCTCGCCCACAAGATCACCGCCAACGTTCGCGAACTGGAAGGGGCGCTCAACCGGGTTGCCGCCCACGCCCAGCTGGTGGGCCGCGAAGTATCGCTGGAAAGCGCCCAGGACGTGCTGCATGACCTGATCCGCGCCAATGACCGGCGCGTCACCATCGAGGAAATCCAGAAAAAAGTGGCCTCGCATTTCAATATTCGCACCTCTGACATGCATTCGGCGCGGCGTGCGCGCTCGGTTGCCCGGCCCCGCCAGGTGGCCATGTATCTGGCCAAGCAGCTGACCTCGCGCTCGCTTCCTGAAATTGGCCGCAAGTTCGGCGGTCGCGACCACACCACCGTGATGCACGCGGTCAAGAAGGTCGAAGAACTGACCGAACGCGATGCCGGTTTCGCCGAAGACGTGGAACTGCTGCGCCGGATGCTTGAAAGCTGAGCCGGATTTAAGGCTTTTCAGGCCCGCACAAACCGCTTTAAAGCGCCGCTCAAGCGATCTTGGGGGGCGCTTTTTTTGTGGCCCTTTTGGCATCCGCAGAGCGGGGCCTAAGTACCTGATAAACGGGGCCGTTTTTAAGGCACTTGGGCTCATAAAAGGCTTCGGTTCATGGCCCATTTTGTTATACTGGAGCGACTTCGCGGGGGGCGTTTCAACCCCGCAGATCTAAGCGCCCGGTTTCCTTTTCGGGCGCACTTTTTCCTGAAACCTGCTGGACGTGATACATGAAACTTACCATCGAACGGGCTGCCCTTTTGAAATCCCTGGGCCATGTGCAAAATGTTGTGGAACGGCGCAACACCATTCCCATTCTTTCCAATGTCAAGATTTCCGCGAAAGATGCCAAGTTGGGGCTGAACGCCACCGACATGGATCTCGATATTATTGACGGCACCGCATGTAACGTGTCTGAACCCGGTGAAACCACCGCGCCTGCGCACACGCTGTATGACATCGTGCGCAAGCTGCCCGATGGCGCTGATGTTGAGCTGGACGCCACCGCCGGTGACGGCAAGTTGGTGCTGCGTTCAGGGCGTTCGCGCTTTACGCTGGCGTCGCTGCCGCCCGGTGAGTTTCCGGTT
Source organism: Thalassospiraceae bacterium (assembly GCA_030637205.1). Taxonomy (GTDB): domain Bacteria; phylum Pseudomonadota; class Alphaproteobacteria; order Rhodospirillales; family Magnetovibrionaceae; genus DAOVVL01. The sequence goes on from DAOVVL010000051.1 coordinate 6,889, forward strand.
ATGGCGGGCGGCGACATGCCGACCCAGTTCGCCCTTTCGGCGGTTCAGTTGAAAGAACTGATCGAGCGCACCCGCTTTGCGATCTCGACCGAAGAAACGCGTTACTATCTAAACGGTATTTACCTGCACGCCGCTGAAAATGACGGCGCGGTGCTGCGCGCGGTTGCGACCGATGGCCACCGCCTGGCATCGGCTGAGGTCGGCTTGCCTGATGGCGCTAGCGCCATGCCCGGCGTTATCGTTCCGCGCAAGACCGTCACCGAGCTGCACAAGCTGATCGAAGAAACCGAAGGCGAAATTCAGGTTTCCCTGTCAGATTCCAAAATCCAGTTTTCATTCGACGGGGTGGTGCTGACATCCAAATTGATCGACGGCACGTTCCCCGATTATGAACGCGTGATCCCCAGCGGCAATGACAAGGAACTGAGCGTTAATCGCAAGCAGTTCTCCGAAGCCGTTGACCGGGTTTCGGCCATTTCAACTGAAAAGTCCCGCGCCGTGAAAATGACGCTGGATAAAAAGGCCATCGTGCTTTCCGCATCCAGCCCTGAAAATGGCTCGGCCACGGATGAGCTGGAAACCGATTACGCCGGCGACAAGCTGGAGATCGGTTTCAATGCCACGTACCTGCTCGAAATTACCCGCCAGATCGAAGGCGACAGTATGCTGCTCAGTATGTCTGACGCGGCGTCACCGACGATCATCAGCGAACAAGGCGACAACAGCGCGCTCTATGTTCTCATGCCCATGCGGGTCTGAGCGCGGCGCCTTTAAGCAACGGCCCAGATAAAACGGTATGATCCTGAAGTGACACAAGGCCTGGCATCCCTCGAAACGCCATCCCCCGCAGCCGCAAATTCTGTGCGGGCCGGGCGAATTGCGGCCTTGCGCCTGACGCTGAATAATTTTCGCAACTATGAACACGCGCGCATTGAAACCGAAGGCCGCTCAGTGGTGCTGAGCGGTGAAAACGGTGCCGGCAAAACCAACGTTTTGGAAGCCCTGTCCTATCTGGTTCCGGGCAGCGGGCTGCGCGGCGCCAAACTGTTTGAAGTCGGGCGCATGGAAAACGGAAAATCCAGCCCGTGGGCGGTGGCGGCAAATATTGAACGCTCTGCAATGGCGGGCCACGTTTCAGAATTGGTCAGTCTCGGCACCGGGTTGGTGGAAAACCCCAAGGGCGGGCGCGACAAACGCCAGGTCCATGTCGATGGCGAGGCCGTGCGCACCCAGGCAGCACTTGCAGAACATTTTTCCGCGCACTGGTTAAGCCCGCAGATGGATCGTCTGTTTCAGGGCGGGGCCGAAGGGCGCAGGCGGTTTTTGGATCGGCTGGTGTTTTCGCTGGACCCGGCACACGCCGGGCGCACGTCTGGCTACATGCATGCGCTGCGTGAACGCGCGCGCCTGTTGAAAGATGGCAAGATGGATGATGCGTGGCTATCGGCGCTGGAAGAAACCATGGCCGCCAAGGGCGTCGCGGTGGCGGCGGCACGCCTTGATGTGGCGGGCCGGTTGGCCGAACGCTGCCGGGCGTTAGACGGGCCATTTCCGTTTGCCAATCTTTCCATCGACGGGCTGGTGGAACACTGGCTGGGTGAAATGCCGGCACTGGAAGTGGAAGAACGTATTAAAGATGCGCTGAAAAAATCGCGCAACCTTGATGCCCAAAACGGCGGCGCCGGCGGCGCGCTTGAAGGCCGCCTGGCGCATCAGAGCGATCTTCTGGTTGAACACGGGCCCAAGGGGCAAAAGGCTTCCGTCTGCTCCACCGGTGAGCAAAAGATGCTTTTGGTGGGCCTGGTGCTGGGCGCCGCGCGCATGGCCGCCGACGACGAAGGCCGCGTCGCAGTATTGTTATTGGACGAAGTGGCAGCACACCTTGATGCGCGCCATTTAATCGCCCTGTTTGACGAAGTGGCTGACATTGGCGCGCAGGCCTGGTTCACCGGAACCGATGCGGCGTTATTTGCGCCCTTGAAACCAAGTGCCAGGTTTTTTTCCATTGATGACGGGCATATCGAAGCCCGCGACTGAAACCTGAAGACGAAACAAAATTTAGTGACCAGCGAACTGGAAACCAAGCGATGAGTAAAAAAGATAAAACTGCTGAAGGCGAACCCGCTTACGGCGCCGATTCAATCAAGGTCCTCAAAGGTCTTGAAGCGGTGCGCAAGCGCCCCGGTATGTACATCGGCGATACCGATGATGGCACCGGTTTGCATCACATGGTGTACGAAGTGGTCGATAACGCCATTGATGAAGCATTGGCAGGCCACTGCGATCTGGTCACCGTGACGCTGAACGCCGATGGTTCGGTCACCGTTACCGATAACGGACGCGGCATTCCGGTCGAAATCCACAAGGAAGAAGGCGTATCGGCGGCCGAGGTCATTATGACCCAGCTGCACGCCGGCGGTAAGTTCGACCAAAACTCGTACAAAATCTCGGGCGGGCTTCACGGCGTGGGCGTGTCGGTTGTGAACGCGCTGTCGGATTGGCTGGAACTGAAAGTTTTCCGCGACGGTTCTGAACACGTTTGTCGTTTTGCCAACGGCGATACCACCGATCATC
>DAOVVL010000012.1 GCA_030637205.1 Thalassospiraceae bacterium
ATCGTTTTCCAGCAGGATAATGCTGCGAATGATACGGTTGCCCGTCGTGCCGGTGGCTGGTTCTTCGTATGGTGGTTCAACATCGGATAATCGAGTGCGCTCAACCGGTTCCTGTGTAGCGGCGTTTTCCAAATCTTGCATCATGTCGGAAAGGTTTTTCACTAACAAAGTATGGTCACCGCCATCATCCAACATCGCGATGGTGAGGCCTTCGATCTTGCGCGCAATTGTTGAGACATCGGCAAAGCCGAACGTTGTACCGGAACCCGCCAGCTTGTGAACGCTATCGCGAATGGCTAACAGCGCATCTGAGCGCGCACGGCTGTCGGCATTGCCGGCAATGACCGCAACCTCTTTGAACAAACCATCCAGCTTGCCGGATAACTGTTCGGCATAATTGGCCCTGAGCGCGGCCATCTGGTCTTGAATGGATTTGTCTTTATCGCTCAAGACTGAGGCTCCATATTTTTTTGACCTGTTCGCCCAGCGTCATGGGATCAAACGGCTTGGAAATTACATCCGCCGCACCCAGTTCCTTGTAACGTTCAACATCGGATGGCATCACCTTGGCGGTCATAAAAACCGCCGGCACGGTTGCGAGCGCGTCAATTTCACGAAGGCGGCTAAGCGTCGTGGGGCCATCCATTCCCGGCATCATAACGTCGAGCAAAATCAGGTCGGGCGAAAACGCTTCGGCCTTTTCAAGCGCGTCTTCGCCGGAACTGCAAATGGAAACCGTGAACCCGGCAACCGTTTCCAGCGCCATTTGGGCAACTACCTGAATATCGTGATCATCCTCGACGTACAGAATTTTTGAAAGTGACGGTTCCGACACGTTTTCTTCTCCTCAATAACTGAATTCTCATCTTTAAAAATTAGGTATTGAAATAAACCATAACAAGCAGATTAGGTGCCCGTCCACCGGCGCGCGGCTTTAGCCCAGCTGCGTATCCAGCACCGGGAATTCCAGGGAAAAAGTTGATCCCTTGCCTTGCTCAGATACAAAGGTAATTTTTCCACCCATCTGTTCAACAATAGACTTTGATATGCTCAAGCCCAACCCGGTTCCACCCGCGCGGCGGTGATCAGATGCATCGGCTTGTGTGAATTGCTGGAATATCTTTTTGTGAAAGCTTTTATCAATCCCGACCCCATGGTCGGTAATGCTGATTTTTACTTTTCCGGGAAGCGTTTGTGTGGCGACTTCGACCACGCCAGCTTCATGTGAAAATTTGCAGGCATTGGAAATGATGTTGGCCATCACCTGGGCGAAACGGTCGTGATCAACCGCAACCCGAACGCGCGCCGCGCCGTCTGTGCGTTTGATCGAAACATTGTATTTTTCGCCATACGCCTGATTTAATGAAATGGCCTGATCGATCAAGGGATCGATATCATAGGCGCGAATATCAAGCGTCATCTTTCCTGAGCCAAATTTTTCAGCATCCAGAAGGTCATTGATAAGCCGGATCAGCCGGTCACTGGATGAATAAGCAACATCGATTAGTTTTTTCTTTTTTTCATCCAGATCCCCCACCGCGCCGCTGACCAAAAGCGCAAGTGATCCATGAATGGATGTAAGCGGTGTTCGCAATTCGTGTGACACGGTCGAAACAAACTCGTTTTTAAGGCGTTCGGCTTCTTTGTGTTCGGTAATGTCGAGAACGCTACCGTTCATGCAAAATGAATTCCCCGCTTCATCCAATTCCACTTCACCCTGTTCGTGGACGATCCTGATTTCGCCATCGGGGCGAACCACACGATGTTCGATGCTGTAAGGTGCTTTATTTTCAACCGAAGCCGAAATCGCCGCTTCAACCGAAGCGCGGTCATCAGGATGGATGGCGTGGATAAAGTTTTCATACGTTGATTCAAACTTTTCTGGGTCCATGTCGAAGATGCGATAAATTTCGTCGGACCACGTAAGATGCCCGCTTTCAATTTCCCAATGCCAACTGCCAAGATGCGTGATGCGTTGAGCCGCCTTCAGGTTTTCACGCGAACGAATTAAGTCGCGCTCAGCCGCATGGCGTTCGGAAATGTCACGAACGATGCCTAGAAACATTCGCTGGTCCGAAACCGTGAATTCAGATACGGCAAGATCAAGCGGGAATTCAGACCCGTCTTTCCTCAGGCCCGTTACTTCGCGCCCGATGCCGATGATTTTGCGCTCACCCGTTTGCAGGTAATTCTTCAGGTAACCGTCATGTGCACCGTGAAAGGGTTCGGGCATCAACATCTTGACGTTTTTGCCCATGACTTCCTTGGCTGAATAACCAAACACATCTTCTGCCGCTGGATTGAAACTTTGGATCAAGCCCATTTCGTCGATCACGATCATGCCGTCCAACGCATTTTCAAACACCGCCCGCGAATATTGCGCAGGTGATCCTTCCGGCTTTTTGTTGTGCGTTGAATTCATGGCAACACCGAAAACTGTTAAGCGAGTTCACAGCCTAAAACTATTTGCGTGAAAGCTATATTAGAAAGTGAGATCACTTTTTGAAATTCAGGGGGCCGCGGTGCAAAGCCTAAGTTCGCTTTGCGGTTCAAGGCCTTATTTGGCGCCGTATTGGATGTAATCGGTCCAGACGCGTTCAATTTTGCGAAGCGTATTGGATGCTTCATCTATGTCCACATCAGAAATCCCCGCATCAGATATGGCCCCTGCATTCTGGTCTTCCAGTTCACGAATGCGCGCAACCACCTTCATGGCTTTTGGGGTCAGCTTGATGCGCACCGAGCGTTTATCGTGTTGCGAACGTTCCTGGTTCAGGTATCCCATCTGGGCAAGTTTCTTGATGTTGTAAGATACGTTTGAACCTTGATAATATCCGCGTTCCACCAGATCGCGGATCACGATGTCTTCTTCACCGATGTTGCTCAACAACAAGGCCTGCACACCGTTTAAATCCATCACATCCATGCGCGCCAATTCAGCACGCAACACATCCAGAAAGCGCCGGTGCATACGTTCGATCAGCCGTGTCATTTCAAGGTAGTCTTTTTTCAAGCTCCGGTAGCCTCCAAAAAAAAGTAATGGCTCAAAATCCGTTGATATGGCTTAAATTATAGTTACTTTTGAAGACCCCGACAAGCAACGGTAGAATATATCATTTAAAATTTTTGTCTTTGTAAAACTTTTACATACAACATAAACGCCATGACAGAATCCAGAGCCCGCCTGAAAAAAATTATCGTGCCCGCCTTTGGCGTGATCGCGGCGTTGGTTATTATTTCCGCACCGTCTTTTGCCAATAACGATATTCAACAATGGGGCATTGACTGGTTTGTCGGCACCGATACCTATATGCGTATGGTCAATGTGCAGAACTGGTTTCAGGGCTTGCTTCAAAACGGTGCGTGGTACGACAACTTCACACCAAAGACCAACTGGCCGCATGGCGATACCCTGCACTGGACCCGGCCGCTGGATATCCTCTTGGCCGGTGGCGCACTGATACTGGCCCCGGTGGTGGGCCTGAAAAGCGGGTTTTATCTGTGGGCAATTGCCATCAGCCCGGTTTTGGCCGGGGTCGCCATGGTGGTTTTGTTTTGGGCAACGCGGCCCCTGTTGGACCACCGCGGCCACGCCGCACTGGCGGTTTTTATTGCGCTCATGCCGATCACGCGAAACTATTTTTATGCCGCCCGCCCCGACCATCATTCCCTGATCTTGTTGTTGTTCGCAACCGTGCTGGCATTGATGTTGCGCATGGTGATGCGAAGCAAACCCGATGTGGATCAGCTTTACGCCCCCACCCTTGCAATCTTAGCCGGCGTGGCGTGCGGGGTTGGGCTTTGGGTCAGTGTCGAATCCTTGGTCACCTTGTTGTTTGCCCTGTTGGCGCTGGGGCTTTTCTGGCTGGTGCAAGGATCGAACGCGCGCCTCAATGACCTCAGGTGGTTGTTGTGGGGCCTGGCGCTTAGCACCACCGCCGCCCTGATGATTGAACGCCCGCCCGGCGAATGGTTGAGCGCGGTGGAGTATGACCGCTTATCGATCCCCCACTGGACTTTGGCAGCCGCGTTGGCGCTGGCCGGCGAAGGATTGTGGCGCTTGAGCAAGCTGGCACCGCAGCTTTATGCCAACTGGCCGGGGCGCCTGGGGCTGGGCATCGCCACGGCGGCGGTTCCGGCAATGGTGATGGCGGTGTTATTTGTCGAATTTTACCAAGGCCCGTTTGGTGCGGCGATGGATCCGCGCTTGGCTGGCCTGTGGCTGGGGCGAATTCAGGAAGTGCAGCACCTGTTTTCCGACGATCAACACGCCACCGCGCGCGCCGTGCTGACCTTGGGGCCGCTGGTATTTATGGGCTTTTGGCTGTGGCTGATCCGGGCCGAGATTACGCCGGAAAAACGCAACGCCATCTGGCTTTTGGGGCTGGGGGTGGCGCTATTGGTGCCGCTGACGCTGTACCAGATCCGCTGGGCGGCGTATCTGGGCTTCGTTCTGGCGATCCCGTGGGCGGCATTGACTGAACGCCTGTATGACTGGCGCGGCGGACCCATGGTGGGGCCTGCGCCCGGCACCCCGGTTTTCAGGGTGCCATTGGTGGCGTTTGTGTTTCTCAGCCCCATTTTGATAACCTCGGCCATGGTGCTGAGCATGCCAGACGACGAAGACGCCAAATCCGCCAGCTGTAAATGGAGCGACCTGACGCCTGTATTGCTGCAAATGGGTGAAAAAGCCGGACGCCCGTTGGTGGTGATGAGCCGCATCCACGAAGGCCCGGAAATGCTGTATCGAACCGGCTACCGCGTCATCGGCACGCCGTACCACCGAAATACCGATGGCATATTGGATACGTTTTACACCTTTGCAGATCTGGACCTGAACCGTGCCCGATCCATCGTGCAGCGCCGCCAGGTCGATGTGGTGGCGATGTGTCGCGATACGGCAGAAGAACGCGCCTACCTCAAGGTCGAGGGCAACACCCTGACCCGCCTGATGGTCGACGAAAACCCGCCAAATTGGATGAAGAAAGTGCCGTTACCGACTGAAATTGAAGAGAAATTTCACCTATACACGGTTGTGCGCCAGCCTTGAGGCCAGCGCGCCAGAGTATGATCGCAGCGCCGCTTAACCGGTGAATTCCATGACCCCTTTGATCATCTTGCCGACCATGATCATCGTTGCGACCATGGCAAACGGAGCAACCCATGTGGCTCCGTAGGGAAGCGAGCTGAACATCTGGGTCCACATGCTCCAAAAGGCTGAAAGAAAAACCATAATCTTTAATCCATGACTGTGTGTTCGGGTTGGTCTTTGTGTTTGACCGTTAGCCTGAATGTAGCCCACAGCTGCATACTATTCAGTGACCCCCATCACAGAATACGAAAAAAATACTTAAAATAATGCAGTAGAATCAGTCGATTACAGTATTTCGCGCCTTTTCGAGCAATTCTTCGAGGGTCATGTCGACCTCGATGACCCCTTCCAGCGCGATGTCGATATCATCACTTTCAAGGGTCCAGCCGTCGTGGGCAAAACGCAGCACACGGGTTTCACAATATGAACGGTAATTGCCCAAAGCGGTGTCAGGGTTGGGAAAATGATGCGCCAGAATCGCCAGCGCCAGCTGGTACGGACCGCTGCCGACATAGCCCCATTCAAAGCCATCCTTGGAATGGTCACGCAGATCGGTGCGCGAATCGAGTGGATCGCCATCAACAGTGACCTCGATCACTTCGCCGCTGCGCCTGCCGGTATAGATTGCCATGATACCTCGATCCTGTCGTTGTAAGCCCCTGCCGAAAGGCAGATTTTAGCATATATCATCAACACCGGGATCAATATGGCGCTCTGGCGCGTTGTTTACAAAATACTATGTCCAAAGGGTCGCTAATTATGGTAAAAAAGTTACGGCTAGCATCTGAAAGAAAAGGAGTTTTTCCTGATCGCGCAGATAGCCAAACGGGGCAAAACTTGGCACATTTCAGTGCAACATTTTATCGAATGACAGGCCAAATCTTAATCGGATTGCAAACCATTGCTTTCAAGATGACAGGGCGAAGGAACGGCTCAGGGATTGAGAACACTTCAGGGACATTAGCCTAACAACAAAAACCGGATTTTTTTATGAGAAGTATTGTTATTGGATTGATCTTTGTTGCGGTCCTTCTGGCAGGGGGAACGGCGTATTTGCTGAAGAACTATCTCAGCGAACAGGAAGCCACCATTGCCGCACAAGCGCCCAAGGAACTCTCAATCAAGGTTTTGGTTGCCGCGATTGACCTGCCGCCCGGCACCGTGGTCAACAACAGCAACGTGACCTGGATGGGCTGGCCCGAAGACGGTGTTGACGACGAATATATCATCGAAGATTCAAGCGAAGACCCGATTGGCGATCTTGAAAAAGATAAAAGCGTTGTCCGACGCATCATTTCCAAAGGCGAACCCATTACCGCACGCCGCTTGTTCAAGCAGACCGAAGCAGGCTTCCTGCCCGGCACCTTGAATCCGGGAATGCGCGCCGTTGCGGTCAAGGCTTCTGCAGAATCAGCATCGGGCGGCTTTATCCTGCCCGGCGACCGGGTTGATGTGGTGTTGACCCATCCCCTGTTGCGCGCCGCCATTCAACGCCAGCAAATAGATACCGGAACTAATTTTCCAGTGATGAACAGCACCACTGAAACCATTATTGAAAATCTGCTGGTATTGGCGATTGACCAGAAAGTCAGCGAGATTGAGGGCGGCGCCGCACTTGCCGGGACCATCTTGCTGGAGGTCACGCCCAAACAGGTTGAAATCCTTTTCACCGCCAAGCAGATGGGAAACGTTGCATTGGTGTTGCGCTCACTGGAAGACTTACCCAATCGCGCACCGGGAACGGCTGCCGGTTACACCACCGATGTCGAAGTCAGCCCCACCCTTTCTTCGTTTGAAGCGATTATCAGCGGACAAAAACCCGGTGCCGCCCAAGCGCCAGCGAAACCAACATCCGCCCCCGCGCCTGTACGCCGGACGACCAAGAGCAACAAGATCACCGTTTACCGTGGCGCTGCCACCTCCACTGGAACCGAAGCACAATGATGGCCAATTTTATCAAAACCGTTTCACTTACCCTGGGGTTATTCCTGCTTTGGGCGGCTGAGGGCGCGGCCCAGGAAGTGCCCGGGCGCACCCCGCCGGTTGCATCAACGATCAATGCTTCCGAGCTACGATTGATCGGGTCGGGATCGCAGTTGATGCGGGTGCCGTTGAACAAGGCCGTATCGGTGCGCATACAGGGTCAGGTTCGCAACGTGATCGTGGCTCAACCCGCCATTGCCGATGTGATCCTGCCCGAAGATGGCCAGCGCAATTACGTTTACATCGTGGCCCGTGAAGTGGGTTCGACCACGGTTATTTTTGAAGACAATAACGGCAACATTATTTTTGAAGGCGACATACAGGTTGATGTGGATGTTGCCGGCATCAAGGCCGCATTTGCCGATTTGTTGCCCAATGAAAAAATCGAGGTGACCTCGCACCGCAATGGCGTTTTCCTGAGAGGCTTCGTGCGCTCAAGCTCCACCTCTTCAAGTGCCGTTGCCATCGCCCGGCGCTTTGTTCCCGACAATCTTGATGTTGTGAACTCGCTTGAAATTCTGAGCAGCCAGCAAGTGGTGATGCAGGTCCGCATTTCCGAAATTAAACGCACCGCGCTGAAAGCACTGGGTGTGGATCTTGGCATTGGCAGCACAGCCGGCATTAGTGGCGGCGCCGGCCTTTCCGGTGCTACCGCGATCTCATCGATTTATGGCGAACTGGGCCAGACCGCCTTTGGTGCCGTGGCATCAACCGTTGCACACATTCCGGGGCTGACCTCCATCACGGTTAGCGCACTGGAAGATCAGGGCTTTGCCAAAACGCTGGCCGAGCCAACCCTGACGGCGGTTTCCGGCGAAACGGCTTCGTTTCTGGCTGGCGGTTCGTTCCCCATGCCGACCTCGTATGACGCGCAATCGGGCGTTTGGTCGTATGAACAGACTTCGTTCGGTGTCGGGTTGAACTTCACCCCCATCGTGCTGGACAAGGGCCGCATCAATCTGAAGGTCCGCACCACAGTCAGCGATCGCGATGACACGCTTTCCGTGACCACCTCATCGGGCACCATTCCGGGCCTCAGCGAAAAGACCACCGAAACCACGGTCGAGCTGCCCAGCGGCGGATCCCTGATGATCGCCGGCCTGATCCAGAACGATATGCTCAACTACGTCGAAGGTATTCCGGGGTTGATGAACCTTCCGATTATCGGCCAGTTGTTCAGAAGTGAAGGTTTCAAGAACGAAGAAACCGAACTGGTTATTACCCTGACCGCATATCTTGCAGCCCCCACCAGCAACGCCCGCCAACTGGCACTACCAACCGATGGCTTTGCGCCGGCGTCTGATATTGATTTTTATCTTCTTGGGCGTTTGCACAAGATTTACACCGGCAAGGACCTTCCGCCCTATGCCACGCCTGTAGCCGGCCCTTACGGCTACATCATGGAGTAATCGGTCATGACATTGATGCAAAAAAACAAAATTTCAAAAAGTGTGCGCGCATTTGTCCTGACGGCGATTGCCGTGTCAGTTCTATCTGCGTGTGCGGCACCTGCCACAGAAGCGCCCGAAAGCTATAACGAAACGTATCCCATCAAGATATCGCGCGAGCAGGTATCCATCACCATTGCGCTTCCTGAAAGTGGTGTGAGCCTGATTGCCGAAGATGCGCGGCGCTTTAAAGGTTTCCTGCGCGATTACGTTCAGCGCGGCCGCAGCCAGGTTATCATCGAAACCGCCCTGCCCGCAGTTGCGCAAAGCGTGCTGGTCGCAAATGGTTTCCGTGCCGGTGAACTGAATTTCATCGACAGCGCAAATATTTCCGCGCCCAACGCAATTCTCAGCTTTACTGCGAATACGGCACAAGTTCCCGATTGCGGTGACTGGTCTGAAAGCACTGCATTCAATCCTGAAAATGCGCCGTTGAAAAACTTCGGATGCGCAAACCGCCGCAACATCGGCTTAATTGTTTCTGATCCGGGCGATATGATCCAGTCCCAGCCCATGTCAGGCGGCAGTGCGGCCAGGCGCGATGCGAAGATGGATTTGTTTAACGCCGGTGAAGATGTTGCTGCACCGCCTACGGTTGATGCACAGGCTGTATCTGGCGCGACAACCAGCCAGTAACATTACAATAAACGAGACAATAAAGATGACGATGAAGATTAAAAACAAACCCGGGAGGCTTTCTTGATCCTCAGGATTAAAATCGGCGCATTCATTCTGTCACCGGAACTGAAAGCCACCGTCGAATCCCTTACCGGGGATCGGCTGTTCTTGCGTTCTGAATTGAGTGTGCACGAAGGCGGATCAAGAAGTGCGATTGAACACCTTTCAAGCAACCCCACGCCTGATCTGTTGATTGTTGAAACCACGGCCGAAAATGAAGCCCTGTTCGAAGAACTGGGGGCATTGGCCGATTCATGCGCGCCCGGCACCCGGATCATTCTGGTTGGCAGTGAAAACGATGTAAATCTGTTCAAGACCCTGATCGATCAAGGCGTCAGTCAGTATTTTGTCGGGCCGCCGAGCGGCGACGAGTTGAAGGCAGCCGTGATGGAAGCCTTTGTCGATAAAAGCCAAGGCGACAAAAGCCATGTGATTGCCGTTGCCGGATTGCGCGGTGGCGTTGGCAGTTCGATGGTTGCGCACAATGTGGCATCTGAACTTTCGCTTTTGAAAGATGATGACGTCATCATCGTCGATATGGATATCAATTTCGGAACTGCGGCGTTGAATTTCAATCTTCAACCGGCCCAGACCATTGTCGATGCACTGGCGCAAGCGAGTAGCCTGGATGAAGTTTTGTTGACCCGTTATCTGGAAGCCTGCAGCAAGAACGTATCGTTACTGGCATCGCCGGGATCGCTGGGCAGCGGCGTTGAACTTTCATCGCTGACCTTTGAGCCGGTCTTGAAATTGATCAAACAAATGGCAGCTTATGTTGTGCTGGACGTTCCCCATGTGTGGAACAGCTGGGTTCAGGATATTTTGGTCGATGCCGATGAAACTATTTTAGTGGCGACGCCGGATTTGTATAACTTGCGCGATGGCAAAAACCTGGTTGAGTTTTTATCCCCCCATCGCGGCCCCGAAGCCCCCATTCACCTGGTTTTGAACCGGGTTGGGCAGGCAAAAAATGGGGAACTAAAGCCCAAGGAATTCAGGGAAGTTCTAGCCATCAACCCTGCGGTTTCCATTCCATATGACATAGAAACCTGCACAACGGCGATGAACAACGGCGAAATGCTGCGCGCCAGCAGTTCGCGGGCAAAAGTTACCACCAGCATTGAAGAATTGGCTAAACTGGTGAGCGGTAAAAAAGACGACGGGGTCGGCATTGGCAACGCAGACAAAAAAGGCGGCTTATTTAGCTCGCTTTTCAAGAAAAAATAATTCAATCCATTAGAGGGACTAGGCAGGAAACATGTTTGGACGACGCGGCACACCCCAAACTGGCGGGGCGGAACCAAAAGCATTTGGTTCCGGTGGAACTGCGCAAGCTAAACCCCAACCCGCAGCCAAGGCTGAACCCGCCCCGGCCCCTGTAGCTAAAAAAGCTGAAGCCAAGCCCTCAACCAAGCCTAAGTCCAAGCCAAAGAAGAAAGAAGCACAGCCGGCCGAAGAACCGGTGGTTGATGCCAAAAGCAAGGCCGAGGCGGCCAAGCTTGACGAGATCAAGGTCAACGTCTTCAACGACCTGATGGAAGCCGTGGACCTTGCCGAGCTGAGCGCACTCACGCCCGAACAGGTTCGCGAAGAAATCAACGACATGGTCAGCGAGATCATTTCGATGCGCGGCCTGGTATTGGGCCTTACGGACCAGCAGCAGGTGATCGCAGACATCTGCAACGATATTCTGGGCCTTGGCCCGATCGAGCCGTTGCTCGCGCGTGACGACATCGCCGATCTGATGGTCAACGGCCCCGATGTGGTTTACATCGAAGTCGATGGCAAGATGGAATTGACACCGATCAAGTTCCGCGATCAGGCGCAGTTGATGAATATCTGCCAGCGCATCGTGTCAGCTGTCGGTCGACGTGTTGATGAATCCAGCCCCATTTGCGATGCTCGCCTTGCAGACGGTTCGCGCGTCAACGTTATTGCGCCGCCGCTGGCCATTGACGGCACGGCACTGACCATTCGTAAATTCAAGAAAGATAAACTGACGCTGGAAAACCTGCTGCAGTTCGGCTCCATTTCGCCGGAACTGAAAACCTTGATGGAAGTGGTTTCGCATATTCGCCTCAACACCTTGATTTCCGGCGGCACCGGTTCGGGTAAAACCACATTGCTGAACTGCATGACCGGCCATATTGACCCGAACGAACGCATCATTACCTGCGAAGATTCAGCCGAGCTGCAATTGCAACAGCCCCATGTGATCCGCCTTGAAACCCGCCCGCCCAACCTTGAAGGCAAGGGTGAGGTCACCATGCGTGATCTGGTTAAAAACTGTCTGCGTATGCGCCCGGAACGCATCATCGTAGGCGAGGTTCGTGGGCCAGAAGCATTTGATTTGTTGCAAGCCATGAATACCGGTCACGATGGGTCCATGGGCACCATTCACGCCAATAACCCGCGTGAATCTATTTCACGTGTTGAAAACATGATCATGATGGGCGGCTATAACCTGCCGTCACGTGCCATGCGCGAACAAATTTCGGGCGCGGTCAACATCATCATTCAGGCATCGCGCCTTCGCGACAGTTCACGCAAGATCACCCACCTGACCGAAGTGGTCGGCATGGAAGGTGACATCATTACATTGCAGGATCTGTGCGTTTACGAAATCGAAGGCGAAGACAGCAACGGCAAAATTATCGGAAGACACAAATTTTCCGGCCTGCGACCCACGTTCTGGGAAAAGGCTAAATATTATGGCCTTGAAAGCAAACTCGCCGAAGCCCTTCAATTCTCATCTTAAACCCAACCGGACATCCAGGTTATGTCGCAAACTGTTGTAATGCTTTCTGTTATCGCCGGCCTTGGCCTGATTATGATGATCATGCTGGGATCGGTGGTGATCGTCGCCATGCGCCCGCGGTTGCGAATGAAGCAACGCATCGAAGCCATTGGCACGCTTAGCGGGGGCAACGGGGTGACGGCCAAGGCTGAAACGCGACGCCAGAAACGCATTCAGGACAAGGTGAAATCGGTCGGCGAAGGCAAGGACAAAGACAGCATCGCAGACCGCATCGGTTACGCCCTGCTTCAGGCCGGGCTTCAGGTGGATATCAAGGTCATCGTGCTGATCTGCATCGCCATCAGTGTCGTCGCGACAGGGTTCATTTTGGTGTCCGGTGTTGCCCACCCGGCCATCGCGCCGGTTGTGGGTCTTGTTGCCGGCGTGGGACTGCCAAAAATGGTGCTGGGCCTTATGGCCAGCCGTCGTCAATCGGCGTTCACCAATAACTTTGCTGAAGCCATCGATGTGATCGTGCGCGGCATTCGATCCGGCCTGCCGGTTGGTGAAACGTTATCAATCATATCGCGTGAATTTCACGGCCCCATCGGCGAAGAATTTACCATGATCGTCGAAGGCCAACGCTTAGGCATGACCCTGGATGACATCCTGGTGCGCGCATTGAAACGCCTGCCCACGGCAGAATTCAAGTTCTTCGCCATCGTTCTGCAAATCCAGCGCCAGACCGGCGGCAACCTTGCCGACACCTTGGAAAACCTTTCAGAAGTGCTGCGCGATCGCAAACGCCTGAAAGCCCAACTTCCGGCGCTGAGTTCCGAAGCAAACTCGTCTGCCATGATTATCGCCAGCCTGCCGTTTTTGGTGTTGCTGATGTTGTCGGTGGTAAACCCGGAGTATGTAAAAATTCTGTTTACCGAAGGCCTGCATTTGGTTGGCATTGGCCTTGGCATGATGGCCTTTGGAGTCGCCGTAATGTGGAAAATGATTAACTTCGATGTTTAAACAAATGAAATTCGAGGTATAAGCCGTGTTTGGAATTCCTGTCCCGACCTTAGTCATCATCATGGCATCGCTTGGTGCCGTGGCGACCGTGATCGCTATTGCCCTGCCGTTCCTCAGCAGAGCCGGCGAAGCTGGGCGCAAAAAGATGATCACCCAAACCCGCCAACAGCTTTCACGCCAGCAAATGGATGGCCTTACGCCCAAAGGTTCTGCCATTCGCCAGCGTTCCAAACAAAGCCGCGTTGAGGTTATGAAAAAAGTGCTTTCGGCACTTAAGCTCGATGAAGCGTTGTCGTCTAAAAACCTCAAATCACAACTGGCACAGGCAGGCTACCGCAATCAAAACGCGCTGGTCGCGTTCCTGTTCGCGCGCACTGTCGGCGCACTTGGCCTGCCCGCGTTATCGGCGCTGGTGGTGTTCGTGTTGTGGAAAGAGTTCCCCTACCCGGCATCGACCAAGGCCATCATCGTCGCGGTTTCCATGGCGATCGGTTATTACCTGCCCGCCACCATCATCAAGAACAAGGCGCAAAAACGTCAACAGGAACTGAACTCCGGTTTTGCCGACGCGCTGGACCTGATGGTGATCTGTGTTGAAGGCGGGCTATCGGTGGAAGGCGCGTTTGACCGCGTAACGGAAGAAATCGGCGACAAGTCCCCCACACTGGCGCAGGAATTCGGCATCACGTCGGCGGAACTTGCCTATCTGGGCGACCGACATAAGGCCTATGCCAACTTTGCCGACCGCACCGGCCTTCCGGCCGTGAAATCGCTGGCGACCACGTTGATGCAATCTGAAAAATACGGAACGCCCGTGGGCCAGGCTTTGAAAGTACTTTCGCAGGAACGCCGCCAGGAACGCATGGCGTATGCGGAAAAGAAAGGGGCCGCGCTTCCGGCCAAACTGACGGTGCCGATGATCCTGTTTTTCCTGCCGCCCCTGTTTTTGGTGGTGATCGGTCCGGCCGCCATTCAAATCTCGAGTAACTAAGGCGCGTAACTAAGGCACGTGGCCCACAGTGTTTAGCCAGAAGCGAACAGCACCTGTGCGGTTTCGATCCATGCACCCGGCAGCAAATCCATCGCCGGCATCATCACCAGTGCGCCGGCCGAAATTGCAATGCCATAGGGTATGGCCTTGCCTTCTTCAAACAGGCCCGCAGCTGACCTGACCAGCCAGTCTGGCCACAGCCCCAAACCCTTCCTTAAAGCAAGCGCCACAATGGCAACCCCGCCGCCGATCAACACCACCGCGATGGCAAATTTCAATACCAGCGGCCAGCCCAACCACAGGGCAATGGCGGCAAACAGCTTGGCGTCACCGCCACCGAATATGCCTAAGGCAAACAGGCTAAAACCTGCCACCAGCGCCCCCGTGCCAACGGCCAAATGCATGGCGATGGCATTCATCTCCATCCCCGCGCCCAACGATGCGACAAGGAAAAGAACCAATAATGTCAGCGAGATCCAGTTCGGGATGCGCAGCGAACGGGCATCGGTCCACGCGCCGGTCAGCACCAGGGCGACAAAGCCTGCCATAGATAACTGGTGCAGGACGGAAAAGACGACTTCCATATACCCAATCCCTATGCGGTTAGAGGCAAAAAAACAACCGCCCCCGGAGCGATCCGAAGGCGGTTATCGTGATCTCAGGCTCCAATAATGTTGGAACCCACGGATCTGTATTTTTTACTAGTTCAGCGAGTTGCTGACTTCGTTGAACTTGTTTTCGAGATCGCTACCAACCAATGTCAGTGCGCCGATAAG
>DAOVVL010000126.1 GCA_030637205.1 Thalassospiraceae bacterium
GCGCAGCGCCGCTGCATCGATGGTCGCGGCTTCTTTAAGGGGTAAGTGAATGATCGCGCCATTGGGCGCGCCGCCGTCGCGGATGCGCCGGGTCAGCTTTCGCGTATCAATGGCGCTGATCGCCACCAGATCATTTTCTTTCAGCCATGCATCCAGATGCGCACCAGCGCGCCAGTTGGCGGGGGCTGTAATATCAGCCCGCAACACACAGCCGCGCACGGCGGGCTTGTCGGTTTCGATGTCTTCGATATTGGTGCCGACATTGCCGATGTGGGGAAAGGTAAAGGTGATGATCTGCCCGGCATATGACGGATCGGACAAGGTTTCCTGATAGCCGGTCATGGCGGTATTGAAGCAGATCTCGGCAATGGCCACGCCCTCGGCGCCTGCGCCCCGGCCCCAAAACACCTCGCCGGTTTCCAGCACCAGGGCTGCGTTGCAGCCGTCTGGGCGCACGGCCAAATCGCCATCTTGGCCGCCTTGTGGGCGCGCGGAAAGATTCGTCCCTTTGTCGAAAGGGGCGTTTTCTTGCTGCGCTGTTGCCATGCTTGGGTGTTCCTAAAGCTTTGCAATAAAAGAAAGCCGTTGGTTTGGGTGGTATTAAGCCACTGGCTCTTTCGCGTCAAGAGCCGGAACGTCGAAAATTTATCGTTTAATTACAATGACTTATTTTGTCTTCGACGATTGCACTTGGGGGCGAATTTCGCTATTCTCCCGGACTTGCGAAAAAGGGGCGCGTTCAAGACCCCGAATCGCCCAAACGCACGACCACACACGTCAGCACACAAATGAGGGTAATATGCTCCGCGATCAACTCAGCGACGCACAAAAAACGTCCATGAAGGCCAAAGACACCGTCGGCACCGCCGCCATCCGCCTGATACAGGCGGCGCTCAAGGACCGCGACATTGCGGAGCGTTCCAAAGGCAACATGGACGGCATCACCAACGATGAAATCCTTTCCATGCTGCAATCCATGATCAAGCAGCGCCGCGAAAGCATCGAAATGTACGAAAACGGCAACCGCCCCGAGCTGGCCGAGCGCGAAGCGCAGGAAATCGACGTAATCGAGCGATTTTTGCCCGAGCAGATGGACGACGAAGCCGCCCAGGGCGCCATTTCCGACGTGGTCGCCGAGATGGATGCCGGTTCCATGAAGGATATGGGCCGGGTCATGTCGGCACTCAAAGAGCGCCACGCCGGTTCCATGGACTTTTCCAAGGCAAGCGCCCAGGTCAAAGCCATCCTCGGCGGCGGCTGAGGTCCCACACCTAAGTTCCAGGCGTTATTGCCTCTGTGGATACTTTTCTGCATCCTTTATAATAAGTCTCGATTCCATTGATACCGTACCCGGTGCATCATTGGCGCTGGCGAAATAGGGTGCAAAAGCTAGATGGCGATCCCTTCGCAGTTTCTCGACGAGGTTAAACACCGCACCGGGCTGTCCGATGTGGTGGGCCGTCGCGTGCGCCTGGCCAAAAAAGGCCACGAACATTCCGGCCTGTGCCCGTTCCACAAGGAAAAAACGCCCAGCTTCACGGTCAACGAAAGCAAAGGCTTTTATCACTGCTTTGGCTGTGGCGCACACGGCAGCGTGTTTGATTTCGTGATGGAAACCGAAGGCCTGAATTTTCGCGAAGCCGTGGAAAAGCTGGCCGGCGAAGCGGGCTTGAGCGTGCCCCAGGAACGCCCCGAAGACCGCGCGCGTGAAGAACGGCGCAAGACACTCTATGACGTCACCGAAGCGGCGGCTTTGTTTTTCCAAAGCCAGTTGGGGCAGCCCACCGGCGCGGGAGCGCTGGAATACCTGAAAGACCGGGGCCTGACCAACCAGACGCTCAGCGATTTCAGGTTAGGCTTCGCGCCGGACCGCCGCGACGGCCTTAAAGCGGCGCTGATCGGCAAGGACGGCATTACCGAAGAAATGCTGTTGGGCGCCGGGTTAATCATCCAGCCCGAAGACCGCAACCGCGCATCTTATGATCGTTTTCGCGGCCGGGTCATTTTCCCGATTTTGGATCGTCGTGGCCGGGTAGTGGCATTTGGCGGGCGCATTCTGGGCGATGGCGAACCTAAATATTTAAATTCACCTGAAACCGACCTGTTTCACAAAGGCCGTCTTTTATATGCCATGGAAAAAGCGCAGGTGGCGGCGCGGTCCGGTCAGGCGTTAATCGTGACCGAAGGCTATATGGACGCGATTGCACTTAATCAGGCCGGATTTGAAGGCGCGGTGGCGCCACTGGGAACGGCCCTGACCGAAGACCAGTTGATTGAGCTGTGGAAGGTCGCGCCCGAACCGGTGCTGTGTTTTGATGGCGATAACGCAGGTGTGCGCGCGATGGCGCGCGCGAGCGAACGCGCGCTGGGTTTAATCAAGCCGGGGCTGGGATTGCGCTTTGCATCACTGCCCAGCGGCGAAGACCCCGACACGCTTGTGCGCGGCCAAGGCGCGGATGCGTTCAAGGCTATTTTAGATGCCGCCCAGCCGTTATCGGAAGTGTTGTGGCAGATGGAAGCGGGCAATGCAGACACCAATACACCGGAAGGGCGCGCGGGCTTGCAGAAAAATCTCGAAGAACATGCCCGGCGCATCGAAGATCCGACGCTCAGAGCGCACTTTCTGGCCAATTTCAAGGACCGTATCTGGGCCAGACGCGAGGGCGGGTCCGGTGGTCAGGGCGGGGGTTCGGGCAACACTTTTCGCAAAAAATCCGGACGTGGCGGCTGGCCGGGGCGCGCTCAGCCCAACCGCAACGTTTTTGCCCCCGGTGAAGGCACAAATGCCCTGAAACAAGCCAAAGTTGAGCCCTCGCGCAAGCGCGAAGAGATCCTGATTGTGACCCTGATTACGCATCCTGAGCTGTTTGATGACCTGTGTGAGCGTTTTGGATCTTTAAGCTTTTATGCCTCTGATCTTGACAACCTTCGTCAGGAAGCTCTAAAGACACTGGCCGGGGATCAAGCCCTTGACGCCGAAGGCTTACAGGGCCATCTCAGGCAAAGCGGATATGCTGAAATCCTGGACCATCTATTGAGTTCCAAAGGGTTACAAAACGCTTTCTTTGCCCGCCCGGATGCGGACATGGAAACGGCACTGGAAGGTTGGGAAGAAACATATACGCTATATCGGCAATCGGACCTGCGGGCCGAAATCCTGGAAGCACAGCAGCTGCTAGCTGCAGAGAAATCAGCGGAAGCCTCAGAGAGACTGCGCATTCTCAAATCCCAGGAACACGGAGCGGTGACCAAAAACGCCAAGTGAATCCCTGACGCCGGAACATTGATTTCGCTGTCAGCTAAACGTTTGGATCTTATCTTCAGATGGGATAAGGGCCGTCGAGCTTTTTGCGCGTGCGGTCAGGAAAGGTCAAGTACGCAACATGGCAGTCAAGAAAACGAAAACCAAGGCGAAAGCTAAAACTAAGGCCAAAACCAAGGCCAAGGTAAAGGCCAGACCTAAGGTCAAGGCAAAACCAAAGTCGAAGGTTAAGTCTAAGGCAAAAACAAAAACAAAAATCAAAGCCAAGGCAAAAATGAAAACCAAGACCAAGGTTAAAGCAAAGGCCAAGCCTAAGCCCAAAACAAAGGCGAAGGTAAAGGCCAAAGCAGCCCCGAAAAAAAGCCCGACAAGCAAGTCTGCGGCTAAGGCTAAGGCTGTGCCCACACCAAAGGCACCCAGCAAAAAACAGGCTAAGGCTAAGGCTAAGGCTACGGCTGCCAAGATCAAAGGCAAGGCCAAGGGCAAGGAAGTCAAAGGCCGCGGCGAAGAAAGCGGCGATGGCCCGCTGCTTGATACGTTGGATGCCAACGTCAAAAAAATGATCAAAATGGGCAAGGAGCGCGGCTTCGTCACCTATGACGAGCTGAACAAAGCCCTTCCCCAGGACCAGGTGTCTTCTGAACAAATCGAAGACACCATGAGCCAGCTTTCCGAAATGGGCATCAACGTCATCGAAAGTGAAGACGCTGAAGAAGCAACTGATAAAGATGCTAGCGCCAGCGGTGAAGAAGGCGAAGGCAAAGTCGCCGGCAATGTTTCCGAAAGCGATGTTGGGCGCACCGATGATCCGGTTCGCATGTACCTGCGCGAAATGGGCTCGGTTGAGTTGCTGTCGCGCGAAGGCGAAATTGCCATCGCCAAGCGTATCGAGGCCGGCCGTGAAATGATGATCGGCGGCATTTGCGAAAGTCCGCTGACCATTCGCGCCATCGTCACATGGCACGATGCATTGGTGGACGGCGATCTGCTGTTAAGAGACATCATTGATCTGGACGCCACCTACGGCGGTGGCCCCGGCCAGCAGGTGGATAATTCACAGGCCGCCGTTGATAATGAAGCGCGCAAGGCAGCCGGCCTTCCGGCTGTTGACCCGGCAAAGGTCGCCGAGCTGGAACGCGAAAAAGTCAAAGCCGCCGCGGCAAAGCTGGCTAAAGAAAAAGCCGATGCTGCGCGCGCCCGTGGCGAGAAAGTCGAAGAACCCAAATTGGGCCCCGACGGCAAGCCGCTGGCCGAAGGCGACGATGAAGATGATGAGGCCGAAGGCAACCTGTCGCTGGCCGCGATGGAGGCCCAGCTCACCCCGGTGGTGATCGAGACCTTTGAGAAAATCGCCAAGACTTATAAGAAGCTGCACAAGTTGCAGGAAAAACGCCTCGAAGAATTTCACAAAGGCGGCGCCCTGCAACCGGCACAGGAAACCCGTTACACCAACCTGCGTCGCGAGTTGATCGAAATGATGGACGCGGTGCATTTGAACAACACCCGCATCGAACAACTGGTCGATCAGCTGTATGGCATGAACCGCGCGCTGTTGGGCCTTGAAGGCAAACTGTTGCGCTTAGCGACCAAGTCACGCATCAAACGCGAAGCCTTCCTTGAAGCCTATACCGGCCACGAACTTGATCCGGGCTGGCTGGGCCGCGTTGCCAAGTTGCCGGGCAAGGGCTGGGAAAAATTCACCACCAAGCACAAGGATGAAATTCGCGAAAACCGTCAATCCATCGGTAAAATCGCCAACGATGCCGGGCTGCCGGTCGGCGAGTTCAAGCGCATTGTGCAAACCGTGCAAAAGGGTGAACGCGAAGCCGCCAAAGCCAAGAAAGAAATGATCGAAGCCAACCTGCGCCTGGTGATTTCGATTGCTAAAAAATACACCAACCGTGGGCTGCAGTTCCTTGATCTTATTCAGGAAGGCAACATCGGCCTGATGAAGGCGGTGGACAAGTTTGAATATCGCCGCGGCTATAAATTCTCGACCTATGCAACGTGGTGGATCAGGCAGGCGATTACCCGTTCCATCGCCGATCAGGCCCGCACCATCCGTATCCCGGTTCACATGATCGAAACCATCAACAAACTGGTGCGCACATCGCGCCAGATGTTGCACGAAATTGGTCGCGAACCGACGCCCGAAGAACTGGCGGTGCGCCTTTCCATGCCATTGGAAAAAGTGCGCAAGGTTTTGAAGATCGCCAAGGAACCGATTTCGCTGGAAACCCCCATCGGTGACGAAGAAGACAGCCACTTAGGCGATTTCATCGAAGACAAAAACGCGGTGCAGCCGCTGGACGCCGCCATTCACGGCAACCTTCGCGAAACCACCACACGCGTTTTGGCGTCGTTAACGCCGCGCGAAGAACGCGTGTTGCGGATGCGCTTTGGTATCGGCATGAACACCGATCACACACTGGAAGAAGTCGGCCAGCAATTCAGCGTAACACGAGAACGAATACGTCAGATCGAAGCCAAGGCCTTGCGCAAGCTCAAGCACCCGAGCAGATCACGCAAGCTTCGCAGCTTCCTCGATTATTGAGGCTGCACTGGCTAAAAGAAAAAACAAAGACCGGGTGCAATTGCCCGGTCTTTTTTTTAAACTACGTCGGCGTGGGGGATGAGCACCCCACCCACGGTGGGCCTGTAGCTCAACTGGTTAGAGCCGGCCGCTCATAACGGTCTGGTTGCAGGTTCGAGTCCTGCCGGGCCCACCACCCAGTCTCCTGAAAGTCCTGATCCAAGGCTTTTGTGCTCCCAAATCCCACAGTTCCGGGCCTTTTAGGGGCATCCTGTTCAGACAGAGACGGTCTCCAGGGGCCAACTGAGCCCCATTAGGCCAATCGTCTCTACGGGCCAGATTCTGTCACCAAACCATGGATTGGGAAGAGAGTTATTTCAGTTCTGGGCTTAGCTCGGTTTGTGGTGATGTCTGCTTTCTCCGCCAAACCGGACACAAGCCAACTTGTTCCCGAAGGCCCGCTTATAGCCATAAGCGGCCCTTCGATCTGCA